>NZ_JACYNS010000004.1:0-103083 GCF_014839405.1 Frigoribacterium sp. CFBP 13605
GCCCGCGCCTGCCCGCGCGAGCTTGCCCGCCCGCCCGCGCCTGCCTGCCCGCCCGCGCCTGCCCGCCCGAGCCTTCCCGCGCCGAGAAAACGGTGGCCCTTCCCCCCGACGGGTAGGGCCACCGTTCATCGCCGAGTGGTGAGCAACGGCGGACCTCCACGGTGGGCAGCGACCGAGCCGGGCCACCATCCACCGGACGCGGGGTCTCGGCCGATTCGCGCGAGGGGCTGTTCTGCCCGCCCCCGAGGGTCGGTAGGGTCGAAAGATGCTCGCGGAGGGTCCAGAAGTGTTCGCCGGACACCGCGTCGCCACGTGTCACGGCGTCGACGAGGCACGACGCGTCCTCGGCGAGGCCTTCCTCCCCGTCGAGTTTCCGACGGCGAGCGCGTCCGGCCAGCTCGGGCTCGAACTGAACGCCGTGAGCACGGGCCGGTTGACCCTCGGCTACATGAGGTTCGACCGGGCCGTCCGCGTCCGGACGGCCGAGCCGGACAACTACCACGTCGACATCCCCACCGCGGGTCGGGCCGTCCTGCGCGCAGCCGGCGGGCGGCGGGTCGACGCGACGCCCCGGTCCGGGGGCGTCTTCATGCCCCGCCGACCGGTGGACCTCGACTGCGGCGACGGCTTCGCGCAGATCGCCCTGATGATCCCCCGCGCCGAACTGCAGCGCGAGCTCGAGGACCTGCTCGAGTCGACGTCCGTCGCCCCGCTCGAATTCGAGGCGGAACTCGACCTGGCGACGGGCGGACAGGTCGTGCTGCAGGCGGTACGGGTCGTCGACGAGGCGTCCCGGCGGGAGGACGGCGTCCTCCAGCACCCGCTCGCCGTCCGCAACCTCGAACGATCGCTCGTCCACGCCCTGCTCCTCTCGCAGGGCCACAACCACTCCGAGGCGTTGCGGGCTCCCGTGCCGCAGTCGGGCGGCCGGGCGGTCGCCCGCGCGATCGAGCTGCTGCGCGCCGATCCGGCCCACGACTGGAGCGTGGCCGACCTGGCGGCGGCGACCGCCACGAGCGTCCGCAGCCTGCAGGAAGGCTTCCGCCGGGCCCTCGACACGACCCCGACGGCCTACCTCCGACGGCTGCGGCTCGAACGTGTGCGCACCGACCTGGTCGCCGCGGGACCCGGGGACTCGAGCGTCACCGACGTCTCGGCCCGCTGGGGGTTCACGCACCACGGCCGCTTCGCCGCGGCCTACGCGGAACGGTTCGGCGAGCGCCCCTCCGACACGCTCCGCGCCTCGTCCGGTCGCTGAGCGGGGACCAGGAGGCGCGGGTCGCCTCGATCGATGAGCCCGCTACCGTGGGCGCATGAGCACCGAGGCCTGGGAAGACCGCGTCGCCGCCCTCTGGGCCGACGAGACCGTCGACGACGAGCAGCGCATCGAGCGCATGGCGGCCCTCGCCGCCGACGCTCCGCACCCTGCGCTGGGCGAGTTCGAACTCGGGGGTGCGCACGACTCCGGGGGCCGCGAGGCCGAGGCCCACGTGCACTACGCGGCGGCGACCGAGGCCGGTCTCGACGCCGTCGACCCGACCCGGGCTGCGCAGATGGTCGTGCAGCACGCCTCGACGCTGCGCAACCTCGGCCGGGTCGACGAGGCCATCGCCATGCTGCGCGACGCTCCCGAGCACCCCGCCACCGGAGCCGCGCCGAGGGTCTTCCTCGCGCTCGCCCTGCACAGCGCCGGCCGCTCCGACGAGGCCCTGCGGGTCGCGATCGAGGCCGTCGAGCCGACCCTCCCCCGCTACCACCGCTCGGTCCGCGCCTACGCGGCCGCGCTCACCGGGGACTGACCCGTCCACGGACCGGCCGAGGCATCGACCCGGCGCCGAGATGGCCACCGGCCCGTGCCGCCCGTAAGGTTGTCACGACATACGTTCGGCTGAGGGGACCAGATGACCGACGCGCAGCTTCCGGCCGACCTCTTCGCCGACCTCGACCGCAGCAGCCCCATCCCGTTGTGGTTCCAGATGTCCACGCGGCTCGAGGCGGCGATCCTCGGGGGCCAGCTGCCGGCGGGCGCTCGACTCGAGAACGAGGTCGGACTCGGCGAACGTCTCGGCCTGTCGAGGCCCACCGTCCGGCGAGCCATCCAGGAGCTGGTCGACAAGGGGCTCGTCGTCCGGAGGCGCGGGATCGGCACCCAGGTCGTCCACGGACCCGTGACCCGCAACGTCGAGCTGACCAGCCTGTTCGAAGACCTGACCGACAGCGGCAAGGCCCCGACGACACGTCTGCTCGCCCATCAGGTCGTCGCGGCCGACGAGAAGACCGCCCTGGCTCTCGGCATCGAGGTCGGCGACCGCGTCAGCCACGTGCGGCGCCTCCGCCTGGCGGACGGTGTCCCCGTCGCGGTGCTCGAGAACTACCTGCCCCTCGACCTCGCTCCGTTCTCGGACGCCGACCTCGCCGCCCAGGGCCTGTACCAACTGCTCCGGGCCCTCGGCGTCACGATCCGGGTGGCGAAGCAGCGGATCGGGGCCCGGGCCGCCCACGCCGACGAGGCCCAGCTGCTCGAGATCGAGCCGCGCGGGGCCGTGCTGACCATGACCCGCACGGCCTACGACGCGTCGGGTCGGGCCGTCGAGGTCGGGCACCACTGCTACCGGCCCGACCTCTACTCGTTCTCGATCACCCTCGTCGACAAGTAGCCGCCGGGCACCGCGCGCCGCGCACCCGACGGCGGGCGTCAGCGGTTGCGCGGTCCGGGACCCTGCCGCTCAGCCGGCCTGTCCCGCGGCCGAGGGCACCGTCAGTTCACCGGTCACGTACTGGGCCACCCCGAAGCCGAACGACCAGTCCTGCGGACCGTTCTCGACGTAGCCGATGAAGACGTCCTCGCCGGCCACGCCCACGGCCTCGAGGCCTGAGGCGATGCGGGCGTACAGGGCCTGTTTCGCGTCGTCGGTGCGTCCCCGCTGGGTGAAGATCTGGATCATCACGACTCCGCCGGAGCGTTCGAAGCCGAGCCCGGCGTCCTGGGCGATGATGCGACCGGCCGGCAGTTCGTTGATCACCTGGAAGCGGTCGCGAGGCGGGATGCCGTAGACGTCGACGATCGCGTCGTGGACGGCGTCGGCGATCGCGGTGATCTGATCGGGGCTGCGACCGGGCAGGAGGTCGATGCGGACGAGGGGCATGGGCTCTTCTTTCGTCGGGTGTGGTCGGGGATGGTCAGGTGCCGCGGGTGCCGCGGGTGCCGCAGGGGGCCGGGTTCTTCAGGTGCCGAGCGGGTCGACTGCTCAGGCGCGTGACGCGGCGTCGATGCGCGCCAGGATCTGCTCTCGTTGGTAGCGACTGACGCCGTCGACGGCTTCGTCCTCGGCGAAGACGCTCGAGACGGCGATCGTGTCGTCGCGATCGAAGAAGCCCAGCCCCTGCAGGCCGCCGAAGAAGCCGTCCCAGTCGACGTCACCGTCCCCGATCTTCAGGTGCTGGTGGACGCGGGCCGCGTTGCCGGGCGGATTGCTGATGTACCTCAGCCCGTGCGAGCGGCGGTGGTCGAAAGTGTCGGCGATGTGGACGAGGCCGAGTGAGTGCCCGGCGGCGGCCATGATCCCGGCCATGTCGCCGCCGTAGTGGAAGGTGTGGCACGCGACGTAGGCGAGACCGACCTGCTTCGTGTTGAGGCCGCGGATGACCCGCAGGGCTTCGAGTCCGTCCTCGACGAAGTCGTCCGGGTGCGGGTCGATGAACACGCGGATGCCCTCGCGTTCGAGGACGGGCAGCAACTCTTCCATCGACCAGTAGAACTGACGCTCGGATTCTTCGGACAGCTCGGGACGACCACTGAACTCGGTGTTGATCACCTCGACGCCGAGGCGGGCGGTGATCTCGATCACGCGCTTCCAGTGCTTGACGGCGGCCCGACGGGACTCCTCGTCGGGACCGGACCACCGCAGGACGGGCAGGACGGACGCGATCTCGACCCGCGCCTCCTTGCAGGCCGCGGCGAAGGCGTCGACGAGGTCGTCGTCGGCCTTCGGGTGCCGGAAGAACGGGATGAAGTCGCGGTGCGGGGTCAGCTGCAGATGGTCGTACCCCAGCTCGGCGACCTTGGCGGGCAGTTCGAGCAACGAGTGGCTGTGGTGCAGCGGAGTGGGGTCGAGGGCGATCTTCACCATCGGTCACTCCCCCGGCGAGACGACGCCGGGCAGGTCGTAGAACGACGGCTTGGGCATCGCGTAGTCGACCTCGACGCGCCGACCGGTCTTCTGGGCCTCGACGCCGGCGGTGGCGACGACGCTCGCCAGGTAGCCGTCCCAGGCGCTCGGACCGTCGATGGTGCCGCGGTGCGCGGCGTCGACCCAGCGCTGCACCTGCGTGTCGTAGGCGGCGCCGAAACGCTCCTTGAACGTCGGCGGCACGGCCACGGCCGAGCGGGCGGCCGTGGTGAGCTGGAGCCCGGTCTCGCGCCCGATGGAGGCGACGCCGCTCTCGAAGACGGCGTCCGTGGTGACCTGGTAGCCGAACTGGATGTTGACGTTGATCTCGACGATCGCCATCGTGCCCGACTCGGTCTCGAGGATCACGAACTGCGGCTCTCGGAGCCCCTCGGGCGCGAGCGAGTTGCGGCGGGGCTTCTTGACCTCGACCGCGACGATCGGCTCACCGGCGATGAAGGGGACGGCGTCGATCTCGTGGATGACGGAGTCGAGGATGAGCATCTCTTCTGAGTAGCTCGGCGGGGTCGTGGCGTTGCGGTGGGCGCAGTGCAGCGCGAGCAGGGCGCCGTGCTCGCCGGACGCGACGAGGGCCCGGAGGTCTCGGTACCCCTGGTCGAAGCGACGCATGAAGCCGACCTGGATGTGCGGCCGGTCGAGCTTCTGCTCCGCCTCGAGCACGCGGAGCGAGGCGGCCTCGTCAGTGGTGAGGGGCTTCTCGCAGAGGATCGCCAGGCCGCGGTCGAGTGCGGGCAGGAGGACGGCCTCGTGGAGGAAGCCGGGGGTGGCGATGATGACGGCGTCGATCTCGGTGGCGGCGAGCGCCTCGTCGAAGTCGGCCGCGGTGATCGCGCCGGGGGCGGTCGCCGCCGCGGCGTCGGCACGAGCGGTGTCGGGGTCGACGACGGCGACGACGGTGGCCCCGCTGATGGTGGACGTGATGCGGGCGACGTGGTCGGCGCCCATCATGCCGGCACCGACGACGGCGACGCGGAGGTCGGGGGTTGTGGTGGTCACGGGTGTTCTCCTTCGGGGCGGGGGTGTCAGCGGCGGGACGTCAGACGAGACGGGAGCGAGGCGAGCAGCTCATGATGTGCTCACGCGTGCGGGTCGCGATCCCGAGGGGAAGGTCGATCGATTCGACCGGGAACATGTCCTGCTCGACGATGGCGAAGATCTCGGGATCGATGCGGCTGACCGCGTCGAGCACCGGGGCCAGCTCGGGCACGCCTCGGGGCGGCTCGACCATGACCCCCTGCGCGACCGCGTCCCCGAAGGGCACGTCGTTCTTGAGCACGGTGAACCGCAGGTCGGAGTCGACCTGCTTGAGGTGCAGGTAACCGATGCGGTCGGGGTACTCCTCGACGAGGCGCACGGAGTCACCGCCGTAGTAGGCGAAGTGCCCGGTGTCGAGGCACAGGTTCGTGTAGCGCACGTCGGTCTCGGCCAGGAACCGCTCGGTCTCTCGGTACGTACCGACGTGGCTGTCCGCGTGGGTGTGGAACTGCTGCCTGACGCCGAATTCTTCGAGGAGCGCCTTGCCGAGCTTGTCGTGGCCGGCGCCGAGCGCCGCCCACTGATCGTCGGTGAGGGTGCGGGCCTCGAGGACCTCGCTCGTGGCGTCGCTGCGCCAGAGGTCGGGGATGACGACGAGGTGCTCGGCACCGAGCTCCGAGGCGAGGCCGGCGACGGCGAGCGCTTGGTCCCACGCGCGTCGCCACTGGTCGTCGCCCTTGTGGAACCCGGTGAAGACCGTCCCGGCGGAGAGCTTGAGGTCGCGCCGACCGAGCTCGTCCTCGAGCTGGTGGGGGTCGGTCGGCAGGTACCCGTAGGGGCCCAGTTCGATCCAGTGGTAGCCCGCCTGCTGGACCTCGTCGAGGAACCGCGGCCAGGGGATCTGACTGGGGTGCTCGGGGAACCAGACGCCCCACGAGTCGGGTGCGGTCCCGATGCGGAGCCCGTGCCCGCCCGGACCGGTGGGCGTGGCGTCGGGGTCGGTGACGGTGTCGGTCATGGCGGCGGTGCCTTTCGAGAGGGTGCGGGTGAGGTGTGGCGGTGTCAGCCGAGCAGCGGGCGTTGCGCGGCCCGCTGCTGGCGGTAGTCGGCCAGGGCGGCCGCGGTGCTGTCGAGGGTCGAGACCTGCGCGACCGGGACGTCCCACCAGCCCTCGCCGTCCGGGGCGTAGACGAGCGGATCGCTGTTCACGTGGATGAGCGTGCTGGTCGACGACGCCTTGGCCGCGGCGAGGGCTGCGGAGAGGTCGGCGACCGCGTTCGGCGTCGGTTCCACCTCGACGACGTCGAGCCCGTAGCTGCGGGCGTTCATCGCGAGGTCGACGGGCAGCACCTCGGTGCCCTGGAAGTCGAGGGAGTCGGGATCGAGCTTGCGGTAGAGCGTGCCGAAGCGTTCGGCCCCGACGGTCTCGGAGAGGTGGCCGATCGAGGCGTAGCCGTGGTTCTGGATGAGCACCACGATGATCTTGATGCCCTCGGCGACCGCGGTGACCAGTTCGGTGTGCAGCATGAGGTACGAGCCGTCACCGACCATGACGATGACGTCGCGGTCGGGTGCACCCCTCTTGACGCCGAGGCCACCGGCGATCTCGTAGCCCATGCACGAGAACGCGTACTCGACGTGGTACCCGAGCGGGTCGCGGACCCGCCACAGCTTGTGCAGGTCGCCCGGCAACGACCCGGCCGCCTGGACCACGACGTCGGTGGGGTCGCTGGCCGCCTGGACGGCGCCGATGATCTCGGGCTGGCCGGGCAGGGCCAGCCCGGACGGCTGGAAGGCCTCGTCGACGAGGACGTCCCACCTCGCCTTCTCGGTGGCCACGCGAGCGGAGTGCTCGTCGGGTACCCGGTGCCCGGCGAGCGCCTCGGCGAGGGCGTCGAGCGTCTCGCGGGCGTCGGCGACGACGGGCAGCTGGGAGCCGTGCTTGTAAGCGTCGAACGACGTGACGTTGACGTTGACGAACCGCACGCCGGAGTCCTGGAAGGCCGTCCGGGAGGCGGTGGTGAAGTCGCTGTACCGCGTGCCGATGCCGATGACGAGGTCCGCCTCGGCGGCCATGCGGTTCGCGGCGGTCGTGCCGGTGGCACCGATGCCCCCGAGGTACTGCGGGTGGTCCCAGGCGAGGGACCCTCCGCCGGCCTGCGTCGTGCCGACGGGGATGCCGGTCGCCCGGGCGAAGGCGTCGAGCTTTTGCTCGGCGCCCGAGTAGAGGACTCCGCCGCCGGCGACGACGACGGGGCGCTTCGCGGCCTTGATCGCGGCGACGGCGCGTTCGAGCGGTCCCCGCTCGGGGACGGGGCGCCTGACGTGCCACTCGCGGGGTTGCAGGAACTCGTCGGGCACGTCCAGCCACTCGGCCTGGACGTCCTCGGGCAGGGCGATCGTGACGGCGCCGGTCTCGGCCGGGTCGGTCAGCACGCGCATCGCGGCGAGCGCGATCGAGAAGAGCTGCTCGGGCCGGTCGACGCGGTCGAAGAACCGCGACAGCGGCCGGAACGCGTCGGTCACCTGCAGGGACGTGTCGTGGGGCAGCTCGATCTGCTGCAGCACCGGGTCGCTGACCCGGGTGGCGAAGGTGTCGCCCGGCAACAGCAGGGCCGGCAGCCGGTTCGTCGTCGCGAGCGCGGCCGCGGTGAGCATGTTGGCGGCACCGGGACCGACGGAGGCGGTGCTGGCGTAGGTCGCGCGCCTCCGGTGCATGCGGGCGTAGCCCACGGCCTGGTGGACCATCGCCTGTTCGTTGCGGGCCTGCAGGTACGGCATGAGCCCCGGGCGGTCCACGTGGTACTGCTTGAGCGCCTGGCCGACCCCGGCCACGTTGCCGTGGCCGAAGATGCCGAACATGCCCGGGATCGTGCGCTCTCGCACGTCGCCGTCGACGGTCCACTGGTTGGCGAGGAACTCGACGAGTGCCTGGCCGACGGTGAGTCTCTTCGTCGTCATCGACGCGGTCCTTTCGAGGGTGCGGTGGGGAGGTAGGGCAGCCGGGGGTCGGGGGCCTGCGACTCCCAGCCGGCACGGACCCACCCGTGGGCGGGGTCGTCGGTGATCAGCCAGGCGCGCTCGGGGTCGGGCCCCGCCATGACGTTGAGGTAGTAGAGGTCGTAGCCCGGGGCGGCGACGGCGGGGCCGTGGTACCCGTACGGGACGAGGGCGACGTCTCCGGTGCGGACCAGC
Source organism: Frigoribacterium sp. CFBP 13605 (assembly GCF_014839405.1). Taxonomy (NCBI): domain Bacteria; kingdom Bacillati; phylum Actinomycetota; class Actinomycetes; order Micrococcales; family Microbacteriaceae; genus Frigoribacterium; species Frigoribacterium sp. CFBP 13605. The sequence goes on from NZ_JACYNS010000004.1 coordinate 8,361, forward strand.
TCGTTCACGTCGATCGGCCCCGCAGGTGAGCCGTACGTGGCGAACATGCCGAACGGGTCGGCCTGCTCGGGGGCGTCGAGGCCGCGACCGACGGCGGATTCGAAGTAGTAGATCTCTTCGAGGCGGGACTCGGTGCCGGGCACGGCCTCGTCGTGCTTGTGCGGAGGGTAGGACGACCAGTTCTCGGCGGGGGTCACGACCTCGCAGACGATGAGCTTCTGGGCGTGCAGCCCGTCCGGGGTGCCGAAGTTGTGCACCTGACGGGTCGACCGGCCGGCACCGCGGATCTCGACGGGGATGTCGTCGCGACGGAGCACCTGCACGTCGAGCACCTGGTCGGCCGGTGCCTCGGCGACCGCGACCCGACCGTGCCCGGTGACCACCGCCTCCGTCCGGACGCCCAGATAGGCGACGTCGGCCGGCCCGTCGAAGACGGACGCCCGCCCGGCGAGCTCGACGGTGCCCGACCCACCTCGGTCATCACTCCACTCGATCACGACGTCACCGGCCAGCGGCACCACCATGCGCTCGACCCCGCCGGCGGCGAGGGTCGACGAGACGCCGTCTCGGAGCTCGCCGATGCGCAGGCCGGTGTGCTGCCAGCCGGCGAGGTCGCCGTCGACGACGGTCTGCCAGCCGTCGCGGGTCAGGTCGCCGCGGGGGAAGAACCAGCGGGGTTCGTCGTTCATGTCGTCCACCTCATCATCGAGCGGAGCGGCCCGGGGGCCGCGGGGTACTGCCTGGGGACAGATCGGGCGTGCCGTCAGTTCTGGGGGAAGCCCAGGTCGACGCCGCCGTGGCTGGGGTCGAGCCACCGGGACGTGATCGCCTTCTCGCGGGTGAAGAACTCGAAGCCCTGCAGGCCGTAGGCCTTGTCCGAACCGAAGATGCTGTCCTTGAAGCCGCCAAACGAGTAGTAGGCGACGGGCACCGGGATGGGCACGTTGATGCCGATCATCCCGACCTCGATCTCGGCCTGGAAACGCCGCGCCGCGCCTCCGTCGTTGGTGAAGATCGCCGTTCCGTTGCCGTAGGCACCGGCGTTGATGAGGGCGACGCCCTCGTCGTAGGACGCGACGCGCACGATCGACAGCACCGGCCCGAAGATCTCTTCGGTGTAGACGCGGCTCGTGAGCGGCACCTTGTCGATCAGGGTGGGTCCGAGCCAGAAGCCCTCGGCCTCGCCGTCGACCTCGACGCCCCGACCGTCGACGACGACGTCGGCTCCGTCGTCGAGGGCGATGTCGATGTAGCTCGCGACCTTGTCACGGTGCTGTTCGGTGACGAGGGGACCCATGTCGCAGCTGCGGCGACCGTCTCCGACGGTGAGGCCGGCCATGCGCGAGGTGATCTTCTCGATCAGCTCGTCGGCCACGGGTTCGACCGCGACCACCACGCTGATGGCCATGCAGCGCTCACCGGCCGAGCCGAACCCGGCGTTGATCGCACTGTCGGCGACGAGGTCGAGGTCGGCGTCGGGCAGGACGAGCATGTGGTTCTTGGCTCCGCCGAGGGCCTGGACGCGCTTGCCGTGCTTGGCGGCGGTCTCGTAGATGTACTGGGCGATGGGCGTCGACCCGACGAACGAGATGCTCTTGACGTCGGGGTGCTCGAGCAGACCGTCGACGGCCTCCTTGTCGCCGTGGAGGACGTTGAAGACTCCCTCGGGCAGGCCGGCCTCGGCGAAGAGGCGGGCGAGGAACATGGCGCTCGACGGGTCTTTCTCGGACGGCTTCAGGACGACGGTGTTGCCGACGGCGATGGCGATCGGGAAGAACCACATCGGCACCATGGCCGGGAAGTTGAAGGGGCTGATGATGCCGACCACGCCGAGCGGCGCCTTGGTCGAGTAGACGTCGACCCCGGTGGACACCTGCTGCGAGAACTCGCCCTTGATCAGGTGGGGGAACCCGGTCGCCAGCTCGACGACCTCGAGGCCGCGGGTGATCTCGCCGAGGGCGTCGCTCAACACCTTGCCGTGCTCGCTCGTGAGGATCTCAGCGAGCTCGCCCTTGCGCTCGTTGAGCAGCTCACGGAAACGGAACATGATCTGCTGACGCTTCGTGATCGAGAGGTCGCGCCAGGCGGGGAACGCGCGGTGGGCCGAGGCGACGGCGGCCTCGATCTCGGAGGCGTCGGCGAGCGAGACGTCCTTCGTCGCGACGCCGAGGGCCGGGTCGTAGACGGGCGCGGTGCGGCCGCTCGTGCCGGGCACCTCGACGTTGTCGATCCAGTGCGCGACCAGGGGCCGATCGGTGGCGGTGGTGCCGGTGTGCGTGCTGGTGGTGCTGGTCATCGTTCTGCCGATCCGTTCGTGGTCGAGGGTGGGTGGACGAGCCCGGCCGCGTGGTCCACGGCTGCGGCGACGTCGTCGTCGCTCGGGTAGAGCAGGGTGCGCCCGACGACGAGCCCACGGACGCCCGGGAGCGCGAGGGCCGCGGCCCAGCGGGCGTAGGTGTCGGCCGGGTCGACGGCGGGGTCACCGCCCAGCAGCAGGGTGGGCAGGGTCGTCGCCGCCATGACGCGTTCCATGTCGTCGACGACGGGCAGCTTGAGCCAGCTGTAGGCGGAGGATTCGCCGAGGCCCGACGCGATGGCGACCGACTTGATGACGGCGTCGGCCGTCAGGTCGTTCGTCACCCGTCCGTCGACCCACGAACTCATGAAGGGCTCGAGCATGATCGGGAGGCGCAGCCTGGCGGACTCGGTCACCGCGCGTGCCGTCGCGGCCAGCGTGGACGCCGTGCCGGGGTCGTCGAGGGCGACGCGCACGAGCAGCTTGGCGAAGTCGAACCGGGAGTCGGCGATCGACGCGGCCGAGTACGCGGTGAACCGGTCGTCCAGCTCGAACGTGGCGCCCTGGAGACCACCGCGGTTCATGCTGCCGACGACGACCTTGCCGTCGAGCGCGCCGAGCAAGGCGAGGTCCTCGAGGATGTCGGGCGTCCCGAGCACCCCGTCGACGCCGGGTCGGCCGAGGGCGACGACGAGTCGACGGAGGAGGTCGTACCGGTCGGCCATGGCGCTCGAGTCGCCTCGGACGCCGAGGGCACCCCGGGCGGGGTGGTCCGCCGCGACGATGAAGAGGCGTCCGTCCGCACCCAGCGGTGCGGGTCGCGTCCGGGCGGCGAGGATCTCGGCCACCCGGTGCGGCTCGGCGGCCCGGAGGGTTCGGAGGCGCTCGAAGTCGAGGACCGGGGCGGTGCGATCAGACATGGTGCGCCTCCTGGAGGACGGCCTCGACCTCGGCGGTGGTGGGCATGGCGGTGGAGCACTCGAACCGGGTGGCGACGATGCCGCCGGCCGCGTTGGCGAAACGCAGGGTGCGATCGAGCGACCACCCCTCGATCAGGCCGTGGCAGAGGGCACCACCGAACCCGTCGCCCGACCCCAGGCCGTTGATGACCTGGACGAGGTGCGCCGGCACCTCGATCCGCTCGTCACGCGTCTTGGCGAGGACGCCCTTGGGGCCCTGCTTGACGACGGCGAGTTCGACGCCCCGGTCGAGGAGGGCGTCGGCCGCCCGCTCGGGCTCGGTCTCGCCGACGGCGATCTCGCACTCTTCGCGGTTGCCGACGGCGACGGTGACGTGCTCGAGTGCGCGCCCGACCTCTCGGGTGGCGACCTCCGGGCTCTTCCAGAACATGGGTCGGTAGTCCAGGTCGAGGATGGTCAGGGGCCGACGACCCCTGGCCTGCCAGGCCACGTGATGCGCCTGTCTGCTCGGTTCTTCGCTGAGGCCGGTGACCGTGGCCCAGAAGACCGTGGCCTTCTCGACGGCGGCGAGGTCGAGCGAGCCCGCGGTGATCATGAGGTCGGGTGCCTTCGGCTGCCGGTAGAAGTACAGCGGGAAGTCGTCGGGCGGGAAGATCTCGCAGAACGTGACGGGGGTGTTGAGCCCGTCGACGGTCGAGACGAGCCGGGTCGAGACGCCGAGCCGCTCGAGCTCTCGGACGATGTAGCGACCGAAGGGATCGTCGCCGGTGCGGGTGACCACCGCGGACCGCCGGCCGTGACGGGCGGCGGCGATGGCGACGTTGGTCGCGCTGCCGCCGACGGATTTGCTGAAGGTCTCGACCTCTTCGAGCGGGACGCCGGACTGCTGCGGGTAGATGTCGACGCCCACGCGGCCCATGGTGAGGACGTCGTACGGAGCGGTGTCGTTGTCGGTGTGGTCGGTCATGACGTGGTCGTCCTCTCGGGAGCGTGGCGTGCGGTCGCGGTCACTTCTTGCCGTTCTTCACGACGTAGATGGCACCGGTGCTGAAGTCCTCTTCGAGCTGCTCGAGCGACCGCCCGTTCGTCTCGGGCACCTTCTTCACGGCGAAGAGGAACGACCCGGCGTTGAGCACGGCGAAGATGAAGAACGTCGTCGAGATGCCGATGCCGGCGACGAGGATCGGGAAGAGCAGGCTGACGGCGAAGTTGGTCAACCAGAGGATGAGCACCGTGAGCCCCATCCCGACGCCGCGCAGCTTGAGGGGGAAGATCTCGCTGAGCATCAGCCAGACGAGAGGGCCGATGGTGCCCTGCATGGTCCCGACGAAGCCGATGACGAAGATCAGGACGACGATCGCGCGGCCGAGCCCCTCGGGGATCAGCAGCGACGACAGGCCGATCAGCAGGTGGAAGATCGTGACGCCGGCGAAGCCGGCCATGAGCATGGTGCGCCGTCCGACCTTGTTGATGATGCGGAGGGCGACGAGCATCGCGACGACGGCGATGACGCCTGCCCCGACGTTGGCGATCAGGGCCCCGCTCTGCGAGAAACCGGACTGCTGCAGCACCTGGGTGCCGTAGTACATGATCGAGTTGATGCCGGTCAGCTGCTGAGCGACGGCCAGGCCGATGCCGATGAACAGGATCTTGCGGAGCCAGGGCTCGGCGATGAGGTCGGCGAGGCGGGCGCTCTTGGCCTCTTTCTCCTCGTCGGCCAGGAGGCGCACCTCGGCCATCTCGGCCACCGCGCGGTCGTCGGCACGGATCTGCTTGAGCACGGCGAGCGCGTCGTCGTCGCGGCCCTTGGCGATGAGCCAGCGAGGGCTCTCGGGGACACGGAACATGCCGATGAAGAGGGCGATGGCGGGCAGCACCGCGACGGAGAGCATGTAGCGCCACACGTTGTCGTGCTCGCCCCAGACGCTGCCGATGACGGCGTTGATGGTGAAGGCGGCGAGCTGCCCCGAGACGATCATGAGCTCGTTGCGACTGACGAGTCCGCCGCGTTGCTCGGTGGGGGCGAGTTCGGCGAGGAACACCGGAACGGTGACCGAGGCCCCGCCGACCGCGATGCCGAGGAAGAACCGCGCCCCGGTGAGGAACTCCCACGTGGGGGCGAGCACGCAGGCGAGCGCGGCGAAGAAGAACAGGATGGCCAGGGTGTTGATGGTCGGCTTCCGCCCGAAGGCGTCCGAGATGCGCCCGATGAAGAACGCCCCGACCGCAGCCCCGATGAGGATGGCCGAGACCATGATGCCCTCACTGGCCGGCGTGAGCCCGAGGCTCTCCTCCATCGAGTCGAGCGCGCCGTTGATCACGCCCGTGTCGTACCCGAAGAGCAGGCCACCGAAGGTGGCGATGACCGCGACGGTGCCGAGACGCTTGGTGTGCGGGCCCGAGACCAGGGCGGGAAGAGCTACTCGGGGCGAACTGCCCGATGTGTCGGTGACCACGATTCCTCCATTGGTTGTGGTTACAGCTTCCCGCGTCGGTGCGGGTCGTCGCCCTGCAACGGCGACAGGACGAGGCTAACCATGTCCGTATGTCCTGTCAATCGGTCATGCGTGGACCGCCCCCTCGAGTCGGACGGGAGAGGGACTCGCGCGTCCCTAGACTCGGAGCATGCCTTTCGACGAGTGGTACGACGACGAGACACGAGAGGCCGCGACGGCCCGCGTGCTGCAGCGGCGGATGACGAACCCCACCGACCGCAACGTCCTCACCGTCGTCGCGGAGGAGTTCAACGTCCCGCGGCAGACCCTCAGCGACTGGGTCGACGAGGCCTCGCCCGAGTCCGCCAAGCCGAAGCGCAAGCCCCGCCCGAAGTTCTCGCAGGTCGTCAAGACCACCAAGGAGGCGCGGGTCGAGTCCCCCGAGGACGACGAAGCGATCGACGCTCCGCAGCCCGCGGCACGTCCGGAGCCCGCGAGCGAGCCCGAGTCCGACGCACAGACAGGGTCCGTGCCGCAGGCCGAGGCCGTTCCGCAGACCGAGGCCGCGTCCGACCCGGAGGCCGACCTGCAGCCCGACCCGCAGCCTGAGCCGGAGGCCGAACCCGAGCAGGACCCCTGGGCGGCGTCCGATCCTGCCGCCGAGCCCGAGCCCGAGCCGACGCCCGAGAGCCAACCCGGCCTGCAGCCCGAGCCGGCATCCGTGCCCGCACCCACACCCGCACCCGCCGCACCCGCCGACAGCCGCCTCACCGCCCTCGAGGCCGAGGTCGCGGCTCTCCGCGCCGGCAACCGCGCACTCGTCGAAGCCCTCCGCATCCTGGTCGACTGACGACGCCGGTCGGCGCCTGGCCGAGCCGGGCGACGGCCACGAGGCCGTCCGGTCACCGTCGTCGTGGTGACGGCCTCGACGTCGTGAACCGGGCCTGGCGCCGGTCGGCCGCGCGCGCCTCCCGGGGGAGGCGGTAGCCGTCGCGGTAGACGCCGACGACGTCGAGGGCGACGCCCACGAGGGAGCGGACGGCGGTGCGCCGCTCGCGCGAGCCGTACCAGTTGCGGTGGAGACGCCACAGCTCGACGATCCCCCGCACGAGCAGTCCCCCGCCGAAGAAGACGGCGGCGATCCAGGCGATGCCTGTCGAGCCGAACGCGACGACCGCACCGATGCAGACGACCAGCGTCACCACCAGGGTGATCATGAGCGTGCGCGGGCTCGGCAGCTGTCGGCCGTGCTCGCCGGTCCAGTAGGACGACAGCAGGTAGAGGGCGTCCTCGCGGGAGCGTCCGCCGTGACGCAGCCGGTCGACGGCGGCGTCGGTGCGCGCGAACCGGTCGGGCCCGTCGGCCTGGCGCACCGCGGCGCTGGTCGACGCGACGATGCGGATGACGGGAGGTTCGCGTCGAGCCACCAGGCCATCTTGCCGCACGCCGGACGCACGCCGCCCGCCGCCCGACGCCGTCCGCCGGACGGGCCCGCTCTGTCCCCCGCCTGGCCGCTTCGCGAGTGCCTGCCGACCCGAGTCTGCAAGCTCGCTGGAGGTCGATGACGGGTGGGCTGCCGCTCGCGTCCGAATGGTGTGTCACCGAGACACAGCGCGTCCGCACCGCGGCACCGCGATCCCCGGCCACCGACGAGTGGCCGCGCCGAGAGAAGGACGACCACCATGAGCGCAGACGACGACAAGCAGGCCGACTCGGGCTTCGCCGGCAGGTTCCGCGACCAGCTCGGCAGCCGGGCGATCGAGCCCATCATCAAGGCCGTGCGCGCCGAACTGAGGTCAGCCCGCGACGAGGTCGCCGGTCGGGCTCGGGACGCGCGATCGGGCGTCGTGTTTCTCGCCGTCGGGGCCGTCCTGGCGATCGTGACCGTGATACTCCTGGCCGGAACCGCCGTCGCCCTGCTGGCCCTCGCCCTGCCCCTCTGGGCCGCCGCGCTCATCACGTTCGCGGCCTTCGCCGTCGTCACCGCGGTGCTCGTCGCCGTCGGCCTGAAGGGCGTCAAGCGAGGCATCCCGCCGGTCCCGGTCGACACGGTGAAGAACCTCACCTCGTCGACCGACTAGCCGCCGACCCCTCCGAACCGGGCCCCGACCCAACCCGGCCCGACCCGGCCCCACCCCACCCCACCCCAACCCGACCCCACCCGACACCAGGGAGTCCCCCATGCCTCGCACCACACCCGCCAGCCGGTCCACGAAAGAACAGCGCACGCAGCACGCCGAGACCTACGCGCCCCTCGCGCGGTACGCCTCCGAGGCGTTCGGGGCCTTCCTCCTCGTCGTCGGAGGCGTGGGCACGGCCGTGTTCGCGTCGTCGTTCCCGGACGACGGCAACGCGCTCGGGGTCGGCTTCCTCGGCGTGGCCCTGGCGTTCGGCCTGAGCGTGATGGCCGGCATCTACGCCGTCGGCCACATCTCGGGCGGCCACTTCAACCCGGCCGTGACGGTCGGCTTCGCCCTGGCCCGTCGGACCCCGTGGTCGAGCGTGCCCGGCTACGTCGTCGCGCAGCTCGTCGGAGCGGCCGCCGGAGCCAGCGTCGTGGCGCTCGTCGCCGCCGACGGCCCCGCCGGCTACTTCGCCGCGGCCCGGGACTCGGGCTTCGCCTCGAACGGCTTCGGCGCGTCGTCGCCCGGCGGTTTCGGCCTCGGAGCCGTCCTCGTCACCGAGATCGTGCTGACGGCCGTGTTCGTCGGCGTGATCTTGTCGGTAACCGCCAAGGGTGAGTACAAGGCCCTGGCACCCTTGGCGATCGGCCTGACCCTGACGCTGATCCACCTGATCAGCATCCCCGTGAGCAACACGTCGGTGAACCCTGCCCGCTCGCTGGCGGCCGCCCTCTACGGCGGCCCCGACGCCCTGGGCCAGGTCTGGGTCTTCTTCGTGGCGCCCCTGGTCGGCGGCGCCCTGGCGGGCCTGGCCCACCGCGTCCTGCGCCGTCGCGCCTGACGGGCGACCCGAGCGGCAGGGGACGCAGGAGGCGCGGGTCGCGTGACCCGCGCCTCCTGCGTCCTCGTGCGGTGACGCCGGTGCCGACCGTCGCTCGAGCGGAGGCGACGACGTCGCCCCGCCCGTCGGGGGCGACGACCTAGACGACCGTGGCGCTCCGGACCCGGTCGGCGGCGGTGGCCATGTGGTCGCGCATCGCGGCGAGCGCGGCGTCGGGATCGCGTGCCTCGATCGCGCGGAAGACGGCCCGGTGTTCGCGGTACGCGGCCTCGGCCTGGTCCTTCTCGGTGAGCCCCCGTTCGACCCAGAGGCGCAGCAGCGACCGGGTGCTCTGCAGGAGGTCCTTGAGCACGACGTTGTCGGCGCTGACGGCGATCTGCAGGTGGAACCGGATGTCGGCCTGGAGGAACGCGTCGAGGTCCTCGAGCGAGTCGGCCATCACCTCGATGTACCCCCGCAGGGCGTCGACGTCGGCGTCGGTGGCCCGCTCGGCGGCGTAGGCGGCGGCCTGGATCTCGAGCCCGCCCCGGACCTCGATGAGCTCGCGCGTGCGTGCCGCGTTCAGCATGAGACCCCAGCTGAGGGTGGTCGGCAGCAACTCCGAGGTCTGGTCGCGCAGGTAGGTGCCCGAGCCCGGACGCACCGTGACGATGCCGAGGATCTCGAGGGCGGCCAGGGCCTCGCGGACGGCCGATCGCCCGACGCCGAGGCGTTCGGCGAGCTGCCGCTCGGGGGGGAGGCGCGACCCGGGGGTGTCGGGGTCCCCTACGAGGCCGCTCGCGCGATGCTCTACGGCCACACCTGGATCGCGCTGACGAACGGCCTGCGCGGCTCGAACCCGTTCAGCGACGCCTGCCACATCGCCATGGACTACGGCCGCGAGTCGATCGTCCGCGACGACTGGAAGAAGATCTTCGACGACAGCCAACTCGACTCGGTCATCGCGCGCATGCTGAAGATCGACGCCGTCCGCCGCTAGGCCGCGACGACGGGAACGCAGGAGGCGCGGGTCGCGTGACCCGCGCCTCCTGCGTTCTCGCGTGGTGCGGTGGTCGCCCGGGCCGGCCGCCGGGGCGACGCCCGTGTCAGGATCGGGTGACCTGCCGCGGTGAGCGGCGACGACGAGGGGATGCGCGGATGGCGGACACGGACGAGATCGTGCACGTGGTGTTGGTGGAGTGGGCCGAGGGGGCCCCGGCCGACGTGGCCGAGCAGGCGACGCGGCTGTCGACCGAGCACCTCAGCGGCATCGACGGCGTGCTGTCGGTGTCGAGTGGCGGCAGCGTCAGCCCCGAGCAACTCGAGGCCGGCTTCGACTGGATGCTCGTGGTGCGCTTCCGTGACGCCGCGGCGCGCGACGGCTACCTGCCGCACCCCTCGCACCAGCCGGTCGCGAGTTACCTCGGCGACGCGTCCGTCCGGGTCGTCGTCTTCGACGTCGCGGCGTAGCGCCTGGCGCGGGAGGCGCGGGTCGGCTGGCCGGCGCCCGTGCCGACGAGGAACGCCGAGGCGAGGGCGGCCACGATCAGGAGCATCCCGACGGTGCGGTCGGCCGTGAAGAAGACGACCAGGGCGATCGTGGTCAGGGCGAGCGGGGCGAGGGCGCGGAGCCAGTTCGTCATGAGAAGCACTGCTCCTTCATCTCGGTACTGATCGGTCGGGAAAACGCTAGGACGCTCGCGCCGGTCGATGCCAGTCGATTGACGTGATGCCCAGGAACACCGCTTCGCCCGTGATCGCACGACGTCGATCAGGCGATAGGTTCACCTCATGAAGGTCCTGGCCGGCATCGTGACCGCGCTGCTCGTGGTGTCGGTGCTGCTGGTGCTCGCGGTGCGGGCCGACCCGGACGTGCCGCTCGTGCTGTCGGGGTCCGACGCGCGCCTCCCGTACTGCACGACCTACGAGCCGGTGATCGTGGCCGACCTCACGACGGAGACCCTCCCGGCCTGTGCACCGCACGGGGTCGAGCTGCGCTTCCCAGACGGCTTCGTCATCGACCTGCCCGACGAGCCCGGCGCCGGCGGACGCCCCTCGGATCGTTACGACTACGGCTACGTCGACGTCGGGGCGTTCGGCATGTACGCGTCCCGGGCCGACCACGCCTGCGAGGACGTCGAGCAGTGGGGCACCCCCGAAGCCATCCGCCGCGTCACCGAGGCCTTCGGCGACGACTACGCCTGCGTGCCCGACAACGACTGACCCCCTCCTTACTGGGGGTACCGGGCCGATTGTCGCGCCCTCGACCATCTCGATACTGTTCGGTATCCAGATGAACCACCGTGTGGAGGTGGTGCCGGGCTCACCCGTCGTCTCCGTCTGGCGCGCTCCCGAGGCGCTCGACCGTCGAGGACACCCCCGCCATGGCTTCATCCTTCCCTGCCCGCCTGCGCCCGCTCGGCACCCGTGCCCGCGCGGTCCTCCGCCCCCGCATCGTGCTCCGGGCAGTCGTCCTCGCCCTGGTCGTCGTCACCGCGGCCGTCCTGCTCGAACTGCTCGCCCTGCTCGTCGTCGGTCTGATCACCGGCGACGTCACCCAGGCCTCGGGTTCGGCCCTGGTCACGACGTCGTTCGTGGTGCGGGCCGTCCAGTACGGCGTCGCCGCACTCACCGTCGTCACGGCCGTCCTGGCGGTCTCGTCGACGATCTCGCAGTCGACCGCCGGGGGTCGACGCACCCTCCGTCGGGGCCTGACGCACGCGCTCCGGTCGCTGCCGCGCCTCCTCGCGGTCGAACTGCTGCTCGTGCTCGCCGTCCTGGTCTGGACGCTCGTCGCCCTGCCCCTCAGCCTGGGCGCCCTGGTCACGGCGGGGGTGCTGCGGCTGCGGTCCGCCCCGCGTCGGACGATCCGCCGCACGCTGCTCCTCGCGATCCCCTTCGCGCCGGTGCTCGTCGCGGTGGGCCTGACGATCACGGCCCTGCCGGCGTCCCTGTCGCACCCGGGCTCGCTGCGGTCGCTGCTGCGCCGGGCGGTCACCACGCTCCGGACCCGCACCGCAGCCGTGGTGGGACTCGTCGTCGCGGTCGGCGCGGTGTCGACCGCCCTGACCGCCCTCGGGGAGGTGGTCCTCGCGGCCCCCACCGCCACGACGGCGCAGACCTCACTCGGCACGCTCGCCCTCGTCGGCCTCGTCGCCCTGTTCCTCGTCGTCGTCGGCAGCGTCTTCGCCGTCCTGCTCCCCCTCGACGACGTGCGCGTCGACCGACGCGGCGGTCCTCGGGTCCCCGGGCGCCTGACCGGCGTCCTGCGTCACCCGTGGACGAAGGCGAGCCCGATCGCCGTCGTCACGATCGTCGCCCTGATGGTGCCGTTCATGCCCGCCGTCAGCGCCTCCGCGGCCGAGGCCCCCGTCACCTCGTCGACCGGTCCGGCCGACCTGCCGACCACGGCTCCTGCCGTCACCCCGCAGCCGACGTCGGCACCCGGCGCCGCTGCGACGAGCCCCACCGACGCCGCCGCACCCGCACCCGCACCCGCGCCTGCTGCCGCACCGACGGTCCCCACCCCGGCCGCGCCTCCTGCACCGGCCGCCGCGCCGGCACCGGCCCCGTCGGTCGCCCGGGCCGCCCCGGCCCCGATCGCCACCACCGTCGACGTGCTGCAGCTGGGCGTGGCCACGCTCGGCGAGGACCAGGAGTTCGCGATCGACGTCGCGGCCGAGGGCACGACCGACGAACCCACCGGCACCGTCGAGGTCTTCCGCGACGACCACGACCCCGCGACCGAGGACGTGGAGGTCACGGACTTCGACCTGGCCGACTCGGCCTTCCCCTTCTTCCTCCCGACCAAGGCGCTCGGGAGCACCTCGGTCGACCTGCGCTTCGTGTACGTCCCGGCCGACGCGACCTACGCCGGCAGCGAGCAGACCGTCACCGCCGACTTCCAGCGCGCCCGTCTCGACTACGACTACCGGGCGGTCCACTCGCCGTCGGACTCGATCACGTTCGGTGACGAGCACACCGTGACCTTCTCGTTCACCAGCGACGCCGACGGCGACGGCTTCGTGCTCGAGATGATCGACCAGCGCTCCGGCCCCGTCGCGTCGACCCCGTTCTCGGTCGTCGACGGGAAGGCGACCGTCGTCGTCGACCTCACGGGCAAGCTCAAGGCCGGCCACCACGACTTCATCTTCGAGGTGCCCGACACCGACAGCCACTACGGCACCGGGTCCGAGTTCTCGGGCGTCGACGTCGCCCTCGCCGACACCGTCACCGACCTGACGCTGCAGACGCCCTCGCCCGTGGTCGGCGACCCCGTCGGACTCGTCGCCGACGTGCGCACCGCCGACGGCTCGAAGGTCACCGGAGGCGCGGTGACCTTCTCCCTCGACGGGCGCGTCGTCCGCAGCGTCGACGTCACGAACGGGCAGGCGTACCTGAGCTACACCGGGGCCACGGTCGCCGGGACGTACGACTGGCGGGCCGAGTACAGCGGCCTCGCGGGCTCGGCCCGCTCGTCGAAGGACTCCGACTCGCAGGTCGTCGCGAAGCGCTGGCCGCAACACCAGCCCTGGACCTGGTCGGGTGACCCCGCCGCCGGGACGGCTCACCTCGACTCCTCCTACGTGCCCGTCCGCGGTCTGCCCGCGCCGACCGGTGCGATCACGGTGACGAGCGAGGACCGGGTCGTCGGGCGCGGCACCGTCGCCGCCGACGGCAGTGCCCACGTCCCGGTGGCCGTGCTCGAGGGCATCCACTCGTACCGGATCGAGTACGCCGGCGACCAGACCTGGCTCGGGGTGACCTACGTGGTCGCGCAGCCCACCGCCCCCGTCCTCGACCCGACGGTGACCCTCACGGCACCGACGACCGCCACCCTGGACTCGACCATCCGGCTCACCGCGACCATCGGCGGCGCCCCCGCCTACGCGGTGGACAGCCTCTCGGTCTACCGGGCCCTGCCCGGGGGCACGGCCGAGCTCGTCGACCGGGTCGACCTCGCCGGCGGCCTGACGGGCACCCTCGACGTCGTCGAGCGGCAGCCCGGCGCGTGGCGGTACACGGCCGTCGCACGCTTCGCCTCGGTGGTGGGCGTCGAGCCGATCACGTCCGCGCCGGCCGTCACGACCTGGTCGGCACCGCCCGCCCCGCAGCTCGCCCTGACCGTCGGTGACGGCCCCCACGTCGCCGGGGTCGCCGTCCCGGTGACCGTCACCGCGAGCGCCCTTCCCGGCGGTGGCTTCGGCATCCCGGCCGGGACCGAGGCCACGGTGGCCGTGGTGGCCGGTGACAGCCGGACCCGGCTCGGCACCGTGACGCTGTCCCCCGTGGGCACGGTCCTGTCGGGCACGCTCGACGTCACCCGCCCGTTCGGCGGACGGGTCGACCTGGTCGCGTCGGTCTCGTACGGCTCGCGCCCGTGGACCGCGTCGAGCGCTCCGATCACGCTGACGACGGCGCCCGCCCCCGCGTCACTCGAGATCGCCGCGACCGGCCGCATGCAGGTCGGCACCCGTGCGACCTTCGAGGTGCGCCTCCGTCCGGCCGACCGCTCGCTGACCCCGCTCATGCTCGCCCCGGCCACCGTCGTCCTCGGCGGCATGGAGTCGACGCTGCTGCTCGAGCGGGCCACCTTCCCGGCCACGTCGCCCTACCTGACCGGACGCGTGACGACCGAGGTGCTCAGCGCCGCGGACCTCACCGCCAGCGTCTCGGTGGCCGGTGACGGCGTGCTCTACGGGCCCACCTCGGCCTCGACGACCGTCTCGGTGCTGAAGGCCCGCACGACCGTCCGGCTCGACCTGCCCGGCACGGTCTTCGCGAGCGGGCGACCGCTGACGGTGTCGCCGTCGGTGTCGAACGTCACCCCGGACGTCGCCCCGAACCCGTCGGGTACCATCACCGTCACGGCCTCGCCGTCCGGCCTCAGCTGCACCGTTCCGGCCGCGGGTGGCCTCTGCGCCCTGCCCGCCGAGACGATCGTCACGGGGCGCAACACGCTCGACGTCCGATACTCGGGCGACGCGGACCACGAGGGCGCCGTCGACGGCGTGACCGTCACGGGTTCGGCCCGTCAGACGACGCTCGACTGGTCGAGCTCCCCCGACCTGTCGGCCGTCGTCTCGGGCACCCCCGTCACGTTCGGCTGGAAGGTGGGCACCGGCGGCTCGCTGGCGCCGAAGGGGTCGGTCGAGGTGCGCCTCGGCTCCGCGAGCTGCACCGCCGACGTGTCGGTGGGTCGCTGCACCCTGACCGTCCCGCTGCCCACCAGCTCGTCGCTGTCGACGAAGCTCGACGTGTCGGTGCGCTTCACCTCCGCGGACGACGCGCCCAGCGCCTCCGTGGTCTCGTCGGTCACGCCGAAGGACTGCATCGTGATCACGGCCTACCAGAGCACGGTGACGGGCGACCCGTCGACCGCCTGCCGACGGGGCGACCGTGCCGGGTTCGTCACGGGTGCGTCGGTGACGGCGCGTCACGAGCCCGTCGCCGCCCCCTATCGGTTCGCCGGGTGGTACCTCGACGGCCAGGGGGTCGCGACCAGCGACGAGTACCGCTTCACGGTGACGGCGTTCCAGTCCCTCTCGTTCACGACCCGGTACGCGCCGGTCTGCCACACGCTCCGGGTCACGCCGCGGGGCGACATCGTGGCGAAGACCGACCCGGCCTTCGCCTACACCGAGCAGTACTACGCCAAGGGCACGGTCAAGGCCCTGACGAAGCCCAACTGCACCGACCCCCGCACGCCGACCGCCGACGAGCTCGAGCAGCTCGCGAACGGCGAACCGCGCTACGCGGTGGGCACGGTCGTCGACCTGGCCATCACACCCGTGACGACGGTCGGCCAGGCCCGCCGCAACGGCGGCACGCCCTACGTCGTCGACACGGTCGACGGGGCGACGGCGGACGAGCTCGGTCGTGGCTTCTACACGACCACCGTCACCGGCGACCAGAAGGTCGGTGCCACGTTCAAGGCGGCCGAGTGCAGCGTCGTCGACATCCGTCCCGGTGACGGTGGCACGCAGGCGATCATCGCGTCGGAGCGCCCCGGCGAGAGCCGCTACCTCAAGCCCTACGACGGCACCTGCACCACAGGCGACGGCACGGCGGGCTACGTGCCCGGCTCGACGGTGACGGTCAGGGCGACGCCCGACGACGGCACCTACCTCCTCGACTGGCGCACGAGCGACTTCGGTCCGGTGAAGCGCACCGGCGAGGACCCGCTCGCCCTCACGACCCTGGGTGACGCCCCGGCCGGTGGACGGTCGGGTGCCGCGGGCACCGCGACGCGCACCTTCGTCGTGCCGACCCCCGCGGAGGCGCAGCTCGTCATCGGCGTGAACTACGGCGTCGTGCGCTGCGTCGCCGTCACGACGAGCACGGCGTTGCCGATCAGCGCCGACAAGACGGTGCCGGCCTACACGCCGACGACCTTCACCAACGTGGCCGACGGCGACTCGACCTCGATCGACGAGCTGCGCTGCGGCAGCCGTGGCCCGTCGGTGGACCGTGCGGTGACGAAGGGCTTCAAGTCCGTCGTCACCCAGACGGACTGGTTCATCGGGACCGCCATCGTCCGCGCCGAGCGGGCCGAGAAGGTCGAGTACGGGTCGCTGCAGGTGAACCGCAACACGGACGACGTCTCGCCGGCGACCACGGTCGCCGAGATCCGGTGGTCACTGGTCGACGGCCTCGAGGCCGTCGCCGACGCGGGGACCGACGGCTCGTCGCGTGGCCCGGTCCTCTACATGGAGTTCGCCCCCGCCGACCGCGTGTCGATCGCCGCCGACTACTGGTCGGACACGTGCCGCCCGATCCAGTTCAGCTACCCGCAGGGTGGCACGACGCAGACGTCGTTCGACTACTCGGCCAAGTACTCGAGCCGGGTCGTCTGCCCGAACAACTCCGGGGTCTGGGGTGAGACGGTCGTCCTCCGATCGACGACGCCGACGCCGTCCTCCGTCCGGGCGATCGCCTCGGTCGGCCGACCGACGTCCGAGGACACGGTGCGGTGGCCCCAGGGAGTCCGGGCAGCCGACGGCCGCCTCTACACGATGCTGAGCCGCGACGGATCGGTCATCGGGACCCCGATGTCCGACGTCCGGATCGAGTACTGCGTCCCCCTGGCCGTCTACGTCCACGTCCAGAAGCCCGACGGGCGGTACGACAACGTGCTCCGCACGGGCAACCGCTTCGGTGACCTCTCCGACCTCGACGACGGAGGTTGGGCCGACATCATCGCGCACGACGGCGGCTGCCCGCCGTTGTGGGGTCGCCCCGGCAGCACCGTCACGATCGGGTTGACCGACTACGGCTCGCTCGGGTACGACCTGCCGGTGGGCCCGCAGACGGTGACGATCCCCACCGACGGCTCCTCCCCCGTGGTCGGCATCTTCCTGCGGACCAAGTGCGCGACTCTCTCGCTGGGCGCCCGGGTGGCGGCCGCCAACGGCCCGAACTGCGACAACGACCCGTCGAAGTACGTCCTCGGAACGGTGGTGCAGATGCAGGCCGACGTGCCGGCGGGTGGCCACCTGAACAGCTGGTCGGGCACCGACCAGACCGAGAACGAGACGTCCTGGGTCGTCATGACGGGCGACCGGTCGGTCACGGCCGACGTCCACACGCCGAGCGTCGGCGAGAAGATCGTGAACGGCCTGTCGAGCGTCGCCCAGCGGACGATCGCCCTGGGGGCCGTGGTGCTCACCGGCATCATGTTGATGGAGGCGACGCTGCTCAAGGTGCTCGGGACGGCGATGTCGCTCGTGTCGACGGGCTTGAAGGCCGTCGGCGTCTCGGGCAAGGGTCTCGACGAGTACGACCGGGTGACCGCGATCGTCACGGCGACCACCGGGATCCCGGCCATGTACGCCGACTGCATCTCGAGCTGGGCGCACGGGCCGAAGCTGACCGAGAGCAACATCGCCGCGAAGTTCGGGACCAAGGGCGGGGCGGCCCTGGCGAACAAGGCCATCAACTTCGCCTACCCGAAGCTGAAGGCCGAGAAGAGCGTCACCGGCAGCCAGGGCGTCCAATGGGTGGTCGACTCGATCGACGCCTTCGGGTCGGGGTCGTACCTCAATAACGCCCGCGACCAGTGGTCGAGCATGGGCTCCACGCTCGGCACGTGCATGGTCGACGGCATGAAGAAGCAGGTGGACCCGATCATCAAGCGGTGACGCCGCGGGCGGAGCCCGGACCGACCGCAGGAGGCGCGGTGCGCGATCGTCGCGCACCGCGCCTCCTCGTGTCGGTCCCGACGGCGGTCTAGCCGTTGGGGGCGACGAGGACCTTCGCGTGCTCGGTCTCGCCGCTGTCGAGCTCGGCGAGCAGGGCCGGCAGGTCGTCGAGGCCGACCGTCCCCGTGATGAGCGGGCCGGCGTCGACAGAGCCGTCGGCGAGCGCGCGCATCGCGCCGACGAAGTCGGAGTGCGTGTAGGCGAGGCTGCCGACGACGGTCAGCTCGCGGCTCTGCCAGTCGCCGTACGACACCTCCGAGGTGGTCATCGGGTAGCCGAGCAGGGCGAGCGTGCCGCCGCGGCGGACCAGTTCCGCGCTCGGCTGGAACAGCGAGGAGGCGCCGGTGCATTCATAGAGGACGTCCGTGCCGAGTCCATCGGTCAGCTCGAGGACGCGGGCGCGGAAGGCGTCGCCGGGTGCGTGGACGTCGGTGAAGCCGAGGCGGCGCGCGGTCTCGCGCCGCGCCTCCATGGGTTCGACGATGACGACGGCTCCGGCTCCGGCGTGACGGGCGTGCTGGGCGGTGAGCAGGCCGATCGGGCCGGCGCCCTGGACCACGACGACGTCGCCGAGGCGCTGGCCGGCACGGCGCACGGCATGGAAGGTGACGGCGGTGGGTTCGACGAGGCCGAGCTGTTCGTCGGTGAGGCCGTCGAGGGCGCGTTGGACGCGGCGTTCGTGGACGGTGACGTGCTGGGCGAAGGCTCCGTGGGTGGGGGCGTCGGGCGAGATGCCGTTGGCCTCGGCGAAGGCGGTGTCGCAGTGGTCGGGGTGTCCGGCGCGGCACATGGCGCAGGTGCCGCAGGGCGGGCCGACGCTGGCGACGACGCGGTCTCCCACGGCGACGGTCGTGACCCGGCTGCCGGCGGCGATGACGGTGCCGGTCCACTCGTGGCCGAACACCGCGGCGGGGATGAGCCCGCCGGACGCCCACCCGTGGGTGTCCGTCGCGCAGACGCCCGTGTACCGGATGCGCACCACGACCTGCCACGCCCCCGGAGCCTCGAGGTCGGCCTCGGCGAAGGCGACCGAGCGCTCGGCGTCGACGGTGGCGAAACGGGTGCTACCAGGCAGGTCGGTCATGTAGACCAGTGCCGTCTTGACCCGATTACCATGGCAAGACTGCAGAATGGCAATGTATTTTCTGCTAGATCTAGTTGCATTTACTGCCCGCATCTTCGATACTCGAGAAATGATCGAGATTGGCGACAGTGTGACGTCACGGGATGGCAAATTTAGCGGACGAGTACTCGGCCGTCACGGAGGAGGGGCTTTCACATACCAGTCCCTTCCAGAGGACCTAAATATCGCGGTCTTCGCAGTTCTAAGCGACGACACCGGCGAGGTCCGGCACTTCACTCGCGCTGGCCTTCTCCTCACCGACGCCTAAAACGACGGTCGTGATTTGCCCGCTCCCATGGCTGGTCTGCGCAGCCCTGTTTGGGGTTTTGAGCCGCTGTTCGGGTCCCGTGAGCAGTGTGGCCTCTCAACTCCGCAAGGCCGGGGACAACACCTCGAAGCTGGTTCTAGCCCGGTCATACCGGAGGGTTTTTAGCGCAAACATGATGGATCGATTAACTCCGGCGGACTGCCCAATTTCTTCGCGCATTGGATGCGATGTGGGTCAGACCGCATGACGGGCTGCGTTGAGGACGCGCAGGACAAACGCTGCCGCCGTCAGACAGCACTGCCTACGCAAGAGAGTCTTTTCTAAGTCCGATTCTCCATTCATCAGGTTCCCAACAAGGGTTTAAACGGAGAATGTTCTGACTCGCGGTAAGTCAAGCAGCTGTCTCAACCATCACCTGGTGTCAGGGCCGGAGAAAACGTGAGCAATGAAACCGGGTTTCCGCACCTTGCGGACGGCACAGACGTGGCGCGTTGGGCCGATCAACGGTCAGCGCAGTCCGATTTACCGAGACTCGTGCGTCGCCTGATACGTCATGAGAACGATCAGGTCCAGCGCGTCGAAATGCGCGGCGGCGAAGGCATCGGGCTCCCTGGATACGACGGGATTGTAGAGGCCAGCCGGGCGACTTCCTTCGTCCCAGAGGGCCTGAGCGTCTGGGAAATGGGGGTAAATAACGACCCGGCGGGCAAGGCCGCGGAAGACTACAGGACAAGAACCGCGGAACCCCTAGGGGTCGACATGTCCACAACCACATTCGTTTTTGTTACGCCCCGACGATGGCGTCAGAAAAAGGCTTGGGAACAGAGACGCCGACAGGACGGCAAGTGGAAGGACGTGCGCGTCCTCGACGCAGATGACATCGAGCAGGCGCTCGATGAGGCCGCGGCGGTGCGTGTATGGCTATCCGAACTTCTCGATATGCCCGCCCTCGGGGCAGTGACCCTCGAAGACTGGTGGAGCCGATTCTCCGGGGGATTCGACCCGCGGTTAACGCCGGAGGTCGTGCTCGCGGGCCGCGCGGACGAAGCGGCTGAACTACTGCGTCGTCTCGCGAGAGACGTGGGAAAGACATTAATAAAGGCCCCTAGCGTCGATGACGGTCTTGCTTTCGCAGCCTGCGCGATGTTGGCTCAAGACTCCGACGCCGCAGAGCCGATGGTTTCACGCTCTCTCCTCGTTCACGACGGCCTAACGCTTCGCCGACTCGACAGTGCAGCCCGACTGTTGATACTTCTCCCCTATGAGGAATACCTCCAGCGCGAGGCGCAACAGATTTCGAACCATCACGTGATCTTCATTGTGACCGAGGGCAACGCAACCATTGAACTTCCTCCTCTCGACCATCTGACTCTGGAGGCCGCCTTACGGACGGCCGGAGTCGCCGACGCAGACTTGAACCGTTACGTGAGGGCGGGCAATAAGAGCCTCGTGGCCCTTCAGCGAGTGTCAGCCAAGTCAGAGCAACCGGGGCCCGATGAGTGGGCTCAAGACCTTCGAGACCGCCGGGTACGCCGGGCGTGGCTGGCCGGCGCGTGGAGCCAACTACGCAGCGGAGATCTGGAAGTCCTTGAAGCGCTCACTGGGGCTTCGTCAGAAGATGTGGAAGAGCACCTCCAGACTGCGGCCGACCGGCCCGATCCGCTCTTCACGCGGGTTGGCGCCACCTGGGCTGTGATTGCATCCGATGACTCTTGGCGCACAGCACGTCACGCAATACGCGAGGCAGATCTGAACGCACTGGAGCGCGCCGTGCAGACGGTGCTGGCCGCGGTGGACCCACGGCTCGAACTGCCCCCTGACCAACGGTGGACCGCTGCGCTCCATGGCAAGGCACGCGTTCATTCGTCAGATCTTCGGAAGGGATTGGCCCGAACTATCGCCTTGCTGGGTAGCTACGGTGACGAGGTGCGACTCGCTGGCGGTCGGTCAGCGCGAGAGTGGGCAGAAAGGGTGGTCTGGAGTCTGCTTCAACGAGCGAACGACGACCCTTCCGCTCGTCTTTGGGCGTCACTTGAGGACGTCCTGCCGTTGCTCGCCGAGGCCGCACCGGATGTCTTCCTACGTTCTACCGCCGAAGTAATCAGCGGCCCTGACGCCCTGTTAGCAAAGCTATTTCAGGATGAAAGCGACGCCTGGCAAGTCAGGAGCCCTCACGCCGGCCTTCTCTGGGCTTTGGAGGGCGTTGCGTGGTCCACCCGTCACGTAGGATTTGCAGCAGAGATTCTCGCCCGGCTCGCAGAACTGGACCCAGGCGGCAGGTTGTCAAATCGACCCGCCAATAGCCTTCAAGGGATCTTTCGACCTTGGCTACCGCAAACGTCAGCCTCGTCGGAAGCGAGGATGCTGACGCTAGACGCGCTGCTGGATCGCCATCAAGGAGTGACGTGGCGACTCCTGCTCTCGCTTCTGCCAGAGCATCACGCCGTAGGCATGCCGACGCATCGCCCTCGCTTCCGCGATTGGGCTGGCGAGGGCGATCGAGCTGTCACATACGGGGAGTTATTCGAGGTGGTCGAAGCGGTTGCCGAACGCGTCCTCAAGATCGCGGCGGCTGACCCGACCTGCTGGACCGAAGTCATCCCCGCTTTTGATCGGTTGCCCGACGCAAGCCGTGGTGTGGCGATAGCGGATCTTGACGGGCTCGGCACCGGGAATTTGCAGCAGAAAGATGTCTTGGCCATCTGGAACGCTCTTCAGGATCTCATTCGCCGACATCGCCAATTTCCAGATGCAGAGTGGTCACTAGATGAACACTGGCTTGTGGCACTCGACACCATTGCCAACCGTCTGCAACCAGCTCACGCGAGCGAGCAACACCGATGGCTTTTTGACGACTGGCACCCAGTGTTCGGGCCAACACTTCATGATGATTTCGCAGCACGCGAACGCGACATTGACCTGGCACGACAACGCGCGGTAGCGCGAATCGTGGCCGATGAGGGCTTCCCAAGCGTCATTGCGCTCGCTCAAGGCGTCAAACTTCCCTGGACGGTGGGTTCCGCGCTTTCGGGATCTGACGGGCCGTTTGAGACGGAAGCACTGTCCCTGCTGGACAGCAAGGACACGTCGCTCGTGCAGTTTGCCGACGGCTTCGCGCGTGTCCGCGGCCGCCGGGAAGCATCGAAGGTTCGCCCGTGGGTTAGACAATTTCGGGGAAGACCAATTGCTCAGGCAAGGCTGCTTTTGACCATTGACGACGTTCAGGAGGCCTGGGCCATACTGGCGGACCTGCCCCAAGAGACTGACGAAGCATATTGGGCCGAGTTCATGCCGTATGGGCGCGGCTCTGATTTCCCCTACGCCGATGAAGTAGCCCGGCAACTCCTGCGACACGGGCGGGCAGCAATGGCGGTCGACACCCTCAGTCTCTACGCCAGACGGGACGCCATCACTGTGGAGGTCGTAGTTGATGCCTTAGACGAATTCGGCAATGACAACGATCCAGAGCTCGGCCGAGTCTCCGAGCATGACCTCACGACGCTGCTTGACTACTTACGTTCGAATGACGTCGATGAGTTGGTATTGGCGCGACTTGAGTGGAAGTTCCTACCAGCGCTCCACGATGAATCCCGAGCCGACTCTCTTCAGCGCCTGGTGGCACGGGACCCTGCTTCCTTCGTTCATCTCGTTGAATACGCGTTCTCGTCGTCAGACCAGAATTCAGGGGGGGGCGCCCAAGTAGTCTCCTCAGATCTAGCAAAAAACGCCTTTCGCTTCTTACGGGAATGGCACAGGGTGCCAGGAACAGATGACAACGGCGTTGTAATCAAGGAGAAGCTAGAAGCATGGCTCCTCAGCACCCGCGTTCTGCTCCAAGAAACGGGTCACCTCGAAGTCGGTGAGTTGCAGATCGGCGAGGTATTTGCGCATTCGCCGAGCGAAAAAGACGGGACGTTCCCTGCGCGCGCCGTTAGGGACGTCTTGGAGGCTGCGCTCGATGATCGGTTCGAACAAGGCTTCATTGTCGGCCTGCACAATAAACGCGGCGTAACGTCCCGCGGCATGGCCGAGGGCGGCAAGCAAGAATATGCCTTGGCGCAGCAGTACGACAACTGGTCGAGGCAACTCGAGATCACTCATCCAAGGACAGCCGGGGCCCTCCGATCAGTCGCGGACTCCTACCGCGCCGAGGGACGTCGTAACGATGAAGAAGCGCAAAGGTTTCTCGAAGGAATGGACTTCTAGGTCACTATCAGTCAGATTCCCCGATGCCTCAACGTTGATTTGCTCATGGTCGTATTGCCACGTGATTTTCGGCCCAGAACTGCGGCATCGAGTGCCTAAGGCTAAGCGCCGTCTTCCGTTGGTCCATTAACATGTAGCTTTGACCGTCGAGCCGGCAGCGCAATGGCATGAGCCTCTACGTCAGGGCCGCCATAAGGGCTATACGAGAAACGCCGGCGTGGCCGCCCCGAGAGTGGGCCCGTACAGGTCCGACCATGCGGCTAGGGCACACTGCGAGCCCACATTTATTCCGGTAGGACTGTCACGTTCGCCCTGGAAGGGGTCTCGTTTGAGATCGACCTCAGCGACGCCCACGTCGACGAGCTGACCGAGGCCTTGGCGCCACACGTAGCTGCTGGTCGCAAGGTCGGCGGGCGAAAGAGCGCGGCCCTCACGCCTGCTGCGAAGTCAGACCCGGCCGAGCTGCAGGAGATCCGCGACTGGGCCGGAAAGAACGGGCACACCGTTTCGAGCCGTGGCCGGATCTCCGCATCGGTGCGCGACGCGTACAACGCCGCGCAGTAAGAGGCGCTTGCGAACTACGCGGTAGGGACGACGCTGGTCTATCCCCACCACGGTGCCGTCGCAATCACGGGCCTAACGACCCGGAACATCAAGGGCACCGCGACGAAGTACATGACCCTCCGGGTTCACAGCAGTGACCTCATCATCAAGGCGGCGATCGATATGGCCGCAGACCTCGGAGTCCGCGACGTCATCGACCAAGCCGGCGTCGAGAAGGTCTACTCTCTCCTTCAAGCTGGCGAAGTCGAAGAAGCCAGCAACTGGTCGCGCCGGTTCAAGACAACCAATCCAAAATGATCATCGGAGACGTCTACAAGGTCGCCGAAGTGGTCCGCAATGTCTGGCGACGAGAACAAGACAAAGGCATCCGCAGGCGAAAAGAGCATGCTTTCTCGAGCCCGGCAGATTCTTGTCTCAGAACTCGCCCTTGCCCAGAACACCACGACCGACGAAGCCGATACCAAACTCCTCGAGGCCCTGAGAACGTCGACTCTTTAGGAGCAGTCCCCTCTATAGGCGGCTGGCCCATGAACTGGGACAGGGCGAACAAGAACATAGAAATCTTGGCCGTCGGACTCGAGGCAGGCCACGTTGGCCACCACACTTTCCGCCGTAGTCGAATTTGGCTCGGGGCAGTTGTCGTCATGGCAAGTCCCTGCTGGACCGCGCGCCTGGTCGCGCGTCGGCTTATTCGGTGCAACGGCTGTCGCAGACGACTATGTCGCGCGGGCCCGGCTCTTCGCCGGGGCCGCGAGGCGGCCGGGACTCGGGGCGGAATGACCGCACGGCACGGCACGTCACGTCACGTCACGCCGGGCCGCGACCGCCCATCGGCCCGGAGGCCCGGGTTGGGCCCGCATCGCGCATCCGGCCTACGGATGACCACAAGCTCCGCGTAAACCTATTGATCTGCTTGACTGTCGTCGCCACAAGGTTGTGGCACCGCGGCGGGGGACGCCGCTTCCGGCGATGACGAGGGGGAACGACGATGAGCGTCGTGTACACGACCGAAACGATGGCGAACCGGGCGCTTGCAGCAGAAATCCGGCACGATTCGGTGCCATTCACCGCGCTCCTGGAGGAGACGCTCGACCTGCGCCACGGTGGCCTCGGCGAATTCGTGTCGGTGAGATGCGAAGGCCTCGGGGACATCGACCTCCTCCTGACGTTTGCCGTCGGAAACCGTTTGGCGATCGTGGGGCTCGAGTCCAAATTTGACCACGAGCTGACCGCAGAGCAGGTCGACAAGGAGCTGCGGGCGCTCGAGGAACACGGCGGGGGCCATCTAGTTGTGGTGCTCCCGGAGGTAACCGATGCCCCGGAGTTCCCTGACCTGCATGTCCTGGCGTGGGCGGACGTCCTAGGCTCATTCCGGGACTCGCGCATCACACAAGCCGACATCGACGCCATGCCGCTGACGAAGCGACGTGTCGAACGGATGTTGACGGACGTCGACCTCGGGCGTCACCTCGATGATCCTGGATGGCAGGTCTACGTGCGACGGAACGGCAATGGGAACCCGTCGATCGAGTTCCACTCGCCGGATCTGCCATCCGGACGGAACATTCGTGGTCAGATCCAGGTCTCCGGACGGGGCATGCCTGCCGATGCCGACGACCTGCGTCTCGAATACAGCGTCGGGATCGAAATCCGGACCGCCACGGAGCACGGGGATTTCCCCGACGACGGCGGAGCCACAGCGCCAGTCTGGGCAAGGCATCTCGCGACCCTTCGGCGGACGGTGCTAACGGACGACCGCCTCGTGGAGCTAACCGTTAGCACCCACCCCGCGCCGCGCCGTTCCACGGATGCCCGTAATAAGGCGCCGAACGCGCCACGGGACAACAAAATGGTGGTTGCGCAACAACACCTCGACGACGAGCGTTGGCTCGTTAAGGGCTACACCGACGGGGCCGGCTGGGCACTCGGCGTGAAGTCGACGCCGCACCGTCTCGACGAGCTCGAGACCCTCTGCGTGACGACGGCGCGCATCCTAAACGAATGGCTGGCGGTCGAGCAGCGCCCCCGCTGAACTCGTTCACCGCTCTGCCTCAACGTCTCGATAGCCAATCCTGTGTCGGTACAAGTCGTCACACGCTGGCGAAACCACGAGCCAGCAGGCCAGGCGACCACTTGACGCGAACCAGAGACGGGAAAAAGCGTGGATCAGAAGATCAAGATTCCGGCAGGTGCTATGGGCTATGTGTTCCGTACAGATGCCCTCGAAGAGGGTTGGTCCTACATCGGTCAGGGCACGCGGCTGGACCGCAATTGTCTTCAAGGGTATTTGGGCAGTGGCGACCTTATTCGCCCGGTCCTCGAGGAGAGGGGGCCCGCAGGACTCCAGAAGACCGTGCTAGCTACGGCCACGAACCAGCTCGAGCTGCACTACCTCGAGATGCTCCACATCGCTCGGGTCCGTAGAGATGGTGCCCAACTTCTAAACGGTGATTTCGGCGGACCGCGGCCGTTCAACGCGATCCAGCTCGCTTTGTGGAACACCGCCCCGGCGATTTTGCGCGCCGCGGCCGATCCGGATCGCTTTTACCAAGCACTCCTCAAGGACCGCGACGAGGTCGAGCAGGCAATTTAGGACGCCGGAAGCATCCCCGATGACGAGTTTTATTTGGGGATGGAGCGACACCTACTCGCGACGCAAGACCTATCCCACGCATGCCCCAGCTGCGGATCAGTGGCAGGTGAGGTCTGCCGAACAAACGCAAAGTCGCTCACCGAGTTGCACAGACCTGCCCGCAACCACTCGAAGGGGCCGCGACGAGAAGCCGGAACTCAAGACCCGAGGTCGGTAGGAATGAGGTCGGTCCGCGTGTGGATTAGACACCGAGACGGTGGCTCGGACGCGAGATGACCCAACAGCTCGAGGACGTCACTTGCACCCAAGCAAGGAGTCAATCTCACTTAAACCCTCTAGCATCTCCAACATGGGGGTAAACGAAGAAGATGACGCACTGACCGAGGAGGGGGTCTATGCCGCATTGCAAGGCCTGCTTAAGAAAGGGCTCGTTCTTATAGTGGGTTCAGGGGCCTCCTCTGCGTATGGACTTCCGGGAATGGCGCAACTTGCGAACCACGTCCTCGAGAAACTGCCGGAAGAACATGGTGATTTCCCCCGGAAGGACCAGGCTGACGAATGGGACGCCATCGCTGATCGTCTTCGTGAAGGAGACGGCCTCGAGACGGCTCTCGAAGCTGGACTGACCTCAAAGCGCCTTGGTGAGCAAATCGCTCAGCTCGTAGGGAATTACATTGCAGAATCTGAGAGGGAAGCCCTGTCTCAGATCTTGCACGCAGAGCAGCCGTCCCAGTTCGGGCTATTTCTCGCGCACATGCTTCGAATCACCGACCAATTTGATGTTGTCACCACTAACTACGACCGGCTGATCGAAGTGCATGCTGCTCGCGCCCTTGTAACCATCGACACTATGTTCTTTGGCCACACTGTGGGCCGCTTGGACGCGCAGAGAAGCCAGGACGAGCTTTGGCAGATACACACACCAGCTGGCGACAAAAGACGAAAACCGCAGGCTAGGCGCAGACCGCATGTCAGCCTGTCAAAACCACACGGGAGCCTCAACTGGTACCTGAGCGGGGAAATTCTGTACCGATCGGATATCATTGTCGAGGGGAATCGCCGAATAATTGCTCCCGGCGGAGACAAATTCCGCCTTGGCTACGACCGGCCTTTTGACGTCCAGCGAGAGCGAGCAAATCGTGCCATTGAGGCTGCCTCCGGCATTTTATTCGTCGGATACGGGTTCAACGACAGTCACCTTGAGACTTACTTTTCCAAGGAGCCTGGGCGGACACCATCTGCAGTCATCAGCAAAGGACTGACGTCTAATGCTCGCGAGTACTTGCGGCAAGACTCTTCGACGATTGGCATCGAGGAAGACAGTCAGACCGGCGGTTGCATCATTTGGTGTGGAAACCAGCAACTAAAACTTGATAAGCCACTTTGGGATTTCAACGTACTCACAAAGGAAGTGTTTGCCATATGAGCCCTGAATGGACCCTCAACTTTGACACTGCTGGCGCCCTTGGCCGCACCTATCGAGTTGACACCAGCAGTGTCTGGGCGGAGGCGTTGGACCATGACCGGCTGACGAGGATTGGCGTAGGAAGCCTCGTCGCTTTCCAAGGGGTAACAGCCTCAGAGTTTCTGGTGGGAATCCTCGATCGCGTGACTCGCGACTTGCACGACGACGACGAAAGCGCACTCGACGGTGATGACGGTTTCGTACCTCTGGAGTCTCGTCAACGAGACTTGCTGCGAGTCGTCCTCCTCGGCACCTACCGCACGGTGGATGGAACAAAGCGAAACACATTCAAACGAGGCGCAGACAGCTATCCTCTGGTGGAATCGTTCTGCTGGGTCATCGACGGTCAGAACCTGCAGGCTCTAATGGGGTTACTAAGTCAAGGCCTTGATACCGAGAAACGTCTTGAACTTGGCTCCTTCGTCGCGGACCCCACAGCGAGAGCCGTCGCCGATGGCGACAGGCTTTTTCAACGCCATGCAGCACTGCTGGGTAGCACTGGCTCAGGAAAGAGCTGGTCTGTAGCTCTAATTCTCGAGCGAGCTAGTGCCCTTACGCATCCCAATCTGATCGTCCTCGATATGCACGGCGAGTACACACCCCTTACCGAAGGCTCAGAACCCATCGCCCGAGGCTTCAAGATCGCAGGGCCAAGCCATAATGACGGCAAAGAAGGGGCGCTTTATCTACCCTGGTGGATCCTTAATCAAGATGAAATGCAAGCGCTTCTTCTGGATCGGTCAGAGGCGAATGCCCCAAATCAAGCCTCTCGACTGATGCATCATGTACGCGAGCTCAAGCAGGAATCCCTCATTGAGTCCGGGCGTACCGAGGTTGCCGAGCGATTCACGGTTGACAGTCCGATTCCATTCCCACTGGACGAATTGATCCGTCGCCTTGAGGAGGACGACGAGGAAATGGTCGATGGGGCCAAACCGAAGAGCGTAAAAGGACCATTTAATGGAAAACTGACTCGTTTCGTAACACGGCTGAAGGCACGCGTAGAAGACCGCCGATTCGGTTTCATGTTTGGACCACCCGCCGAAGCCTCCGACTACGAGTGGTTGCATTTGCTCGCAAAGGACTTGCTTGGAACAAAGCGGGGAATTAAGGTAATTGACTTCAGCGAAGTTCCAAGTGACGTCCTCCCTATCGTTGTCGGCGTCCTCGCGCGGCTCTTGTACGAAATCCACTTCTGGGGCACCGAGGAACATCGGACGCCGGTTACTATCGTTTGCGACGAAGCGCATCTCTATCTGCCATCGAACGTGGCCGACGTCGCCGAGCAGCGTGCGTTGGACTCCTTTGAGCGGATCGCAAAGGAAGGCAGAAAGTATGGGGTGTCTCTGCTGGTCGTCAGCCAAAGGCCAGCAGACGTCAGCCGTACTGTCCTTTCCCAGTGCAACAATTTCATCGTCCTACGACTTACTAATGATCAAGACCAGGCAGTTATTCGGCGCCTTATGCCTGACAGCATGGACGGCATAACAGCCGCGTTGCCACTGCTCGACGTCGGCGAGGCCCTTCTCCTCGGAGACGCACTCGTACTCCCGACTCGCATCCGACTCGACCAACCAAAGGTCAAACCGACGAGCGCAACAAGAAACTTCTGGACAGATTGGAATGAACTGCCGGCAGAGGACGAGCACATTGTCTCCGCGGTCGAGGCTCTGCGGCGCCAGTCGCGGCCTTCTTGACTATGCGTAGGGGGTAAGGCTGCCTTGGCCCGCGGCTCACACTGCGTCCCCTCTCAATGACTCGTGGGCCGCTTGCTGGATCGCCCGGTAGACCGGCGAACGGGCGACGCCGAAGAACTCCGCGACTTCGCTTGTGGTGTGGGCGCCGGTGCGGTGCAGCTGCACGACGTGCTTCTCGTGTGACGGGGTGGGCTTCGGTTTGCGGCCGCGGAGCTTGCCTGCGGCCTTGGCGATCGCCATGCCCTCGCGGGTGCCGGTGCGGGTGCGGATGCGGATGCGGATGAGATCAGCCTCAAACTGGGCGACCATGGCGAGGACATTGAACAGGAGCCGGCCGACGGTCGGTGGGGTCGTAGTCCGCTCCCCCGAGGTTTAGTGCGAACCTCTTCTCCGCAGCTCGTCCGCGATGTCGGTCGCACAGAGTGTCCCGATGAACGGCCGTTGATTGGACACAGCAGATTGAACATTCTGCCCACTTGACTACAGATCAGGTCGTCGCGTTTCGTCAGAAGCGACGATCTAGGAAGCAGTTCGGCAAACTAGTTCGCAGACGACACAGAACCTAGCTGGGCATGTCCACGAACCGCGAGAACATGCCGTGGAACGCCACGGTGATGGTGTCGGTGGGGCCGTTGCGGTGCTTGGCGACGATGAAGTCGGCCTCGCCCTGACGGGGGTTGTCTTTCTCGTAGGCGGACTCGCGGTGCAGCAGGATGACCATGTCGGCGTCCTGCTCGAGCGAACCGGACTCTCGCAGGTCGCTGATCGCGGGCTTCTTGTCGGCACGCTGCTCGGGACCACGGTTCAGCTGCGACAGCGCGATCACCGGCACCTGCAGCTCTTTCGCCATCAACTTCAGGGCACGCGAGAACTCCGACACCTCTTGCTGACGGCTCTCGACCCGCTTGCCCGACGTCATCAGCTGCAGGTAGTCGATCACCACGAGCTTGAGGTTGTGCTGCTGCTTCAGGCGACGGCACTTCGCCCGGATCTCGACCAGCGTCATGTTGGGCGAGTCGTCGATGAAGAGCGGCGCGTCGTTGATCCGGCCGCGCACCTGTGCGATGTTCGTCCAGTCCCGCGCGTCGACCGTTCCTTTGCGCATGTTCTGCAGCGGCACGCTCGACTCGGCCGACATGAGACGCATCGCGATCTCGCTGCGCCCCATCTCGAGTGAGAAGAACACCGACGCCTGCCCGTGCTTGATCGACGCCGCCCGCGCCAGGTCGAGCGCCAACGTCGACTTACCCAGCGCCGGTCGCGCCGCCACGATGATCAGCTGACCCGGGTGGAATCCGTTCGTCAGCGCGTCGAGCTGCGCGAACCCCGTCGGCACGCCCGTCATCTGACCGTCGCGACCCTTGGCCGCCTCGATCTCGTCGATCGCGACCGTCACCGCCTCGTTCAGCGGCACGTAGTCCTCGGTCTGGACGCCACCGGCCACGTTGTAGACCTCGGCCTGCGCGTTGTTGACCAGGTCGACGACCTCGCCCTCGCTCGCGTACCCCATCTGCACGATGCGCGTGCCGGCCTCGACCAGACGGCGCAGCACCGCCTTCTCGGCGACGATCGACGCGTAGTACCCCGCGTTCGCCGCAGTGGGCACGACGCCGGTGAGGGTGTGGAGGTACTCCGCTCCCCCGGCACGCGACAGGTCGGCGGACTTCATCAGCTCGTCGCTGACCGTGATGACGTCGGTGGGCTCGCCGTGCGAGTACAGCCCCAGGATCGCGTCGTAGATGACCTCGTGCTTGGGCACGTAGAAGTCCATGCCGCGGACCGTCTCGATGACGTCGGCCACGGCGTCCTTGCTGAGCAGCATGCCGCCGAGCGCGCTCTGCTCGGCGAGCAGGTCGTGCGGCGGGACGCGGTCCATGTTGACGGGGCCACCACGGTCGCGATCGCGGGCGTTCGACGAATCGGGAGCGAGACCGAGATGGGCGATCGACATGGGTCCTCCAGCGAGAAATCGGGTGGGTGCGGGGCAGCACCGAAGACGCTTGGGGCAGTTCTACGACAGACCCCCGACATCCCCCTGCCGAACCGCCGTGACCCACCCCTGACGAGCGCGGGTACACCTTATGGACACCGAGTTCTCCACAGCAAATGCACCTGTGGATAACTCTGGGGAGAACAGGTGAGCAACGCCGGACAACCCTGGGGAGAACTGTGGATCACGCTGTGGACAACGAGATACTTCAGTTCGATTACTTGCTTTTGACCAGGGCTTTCTCGATTCCACAGTCGTGTGGAGAAAATTGTCTAAACCGGGGGTTGAGACATCCGATTTGACTTCTGCCTGTGCACAAGGGATTTGACTTTAGGCCCATTCGACCGATAGCGACGCAGCCTGCGTTCAGCTTCCCGTAACCCCCGAAGGGGGGCCTGCGAAGAGCCTGGTCAGGACGGTATCGGGGACCGGCACCGCGCCTCCTGGGCTCGATCACGGCCGGTGAGAGGGCGGCCGGGAGGTCGCACCACGCGCGGGTAGGCCCGCAAGCCGAAGAACCCCGTTTCCGAAGAAGAACCACCCGGAATCGGGGTTCGTCTTCGGAAACGGGGTTCGAGGGGGAGCAGGTGCCTCAGAAGGGGACGCCGCAGCGCAGCACGACGTTGGCGTACGGGGTCGCCTCGCCCGTCCGGACGAGGAGGCGCGCCCCACCCGACAGCCGCTTGAGCTCGTCGTGCGAGACGTAGGCGACGTCGTCGAAGCGGGACGTGATCTGCGCACCCGCGGGGGAGTCGTGGCTCTCGTCCGCGGCCGTGCAGGCCTCGAACACCACGTCGGCGGTGAGGGCGTCCAGCACGTCGGCGAAGGCCGGCAGGCCGTGGACGACGGCGAGGTCGACCACGGGGACTCCGGCAGGCAGGGGGAGTCCGCAGTCGGCGACGACCACGAGGTCGCCGTGGCCGAGTCCGCTCACCGCGTGGTTCAGCTGGGCGTTGAGCAGGCCACCGCGCTTCACGAGGTCACTCCGTCCGCTGAGTCGGCATGCGCCGACCCCTCCGTCGGGGCGGCAGCCGCCGCAGGCAGCTCGTCATCCAGCGTCGGGTACGACGCCTGCGTGCCGACGCCCGTCACCGAGAACGCCCCGACGCGCACGGCGTCCCGAGCGGCCTCGAGCAACGACGCACCAGCGGCCAGTCCGGCGGCGAGGGCGCCGACGAAGGCGTCCCCGGCGCCGGAGGAGTCGACGGCCGCGACGCGAGGCGAGGCCACCAGCACGGTGCCCGACGCGTCGGAGACGATCGCGCCGGCGGCACCGCGGGTCATGACGACCGAGGTGACTCCCTGGGCGCGCAGGGAGGCGACGACCGACTCGTCGTCGACCCGCGCCTCCTCGTCCGACGCCGAGGCAGAACCAGAACCAGAACCAGAACCAGAACCAGCCCACGCGGCCAGCAGGAGCCGACCCTCGTGCTCGTTGACGACCAACGGATCCGCGACCTTCACCACGTCCGCCGGCACGTCGATCACAGGGGCGAGGTTGAACACCACGCGTCCTCCGGCGTGCTGCACGGCGGCGGCGATGCCGTCCACGGGGATCTCTCCCTGGAGGACGACCACCGCGGCCTCGGCCAGCGCGCCCGCGTGCCCGCCGACGAACGACGCCGAGACGGCACCGTTCGCCCCGGGGACGACGACGATCGTGTTCTCGCTGTCGCCTCCGACGCTGACGATCGCCAGGCCGGTGGGCCCGGGGACGGTGTCGACGCCGCTGACGTCGACACCGCTCGAGCGGAGGTGGGGCAGGGCGTCGTCGGCCCGTCCGTCGTCGCCGACCGCACCGATCATCACGGTGCGGGCGCCGCGCCGTGCGGCGGCGACGGCCTGGTTCGCGCCCTTGCCACCGGGGGAGAGGGTCATCGACGAGCCGATCAGCGTCTCACCGGGCAGGGGCAGACGGTCGACGGTCACGACCTGGTCGACGTTGATCGACCCGACCACGACGACCGTGCCGGCCGAACCGGCCGGAACCGGACCGTCCGCGCCGACCGCACCCGCGCCTCCCGCAGTGCCGACGACGCCTGGACCGCTCACATCAGGACCACTCATTCGGTGAAGTCACCCACGTTCTCCTTCGTGACGGTGATGACCTCGACGGCCTGGTCCGAGGGGCCCTCGTCGCCGCTGCCACCGTTGACGGCCTTGACGGCCTGGTCGACCGCGAGGGCGCCGAGCTCGGCGGGCTGCTGCGCGATCGTGCTCGAGAGCGTACCGGCCTCGATGGCCTTGAGGCCGTCCTCGGTGCCGTCGAACGCTGCCACCTGGACGTCGGTGCCGGCGCGCGAGCCGAGCGCCTGGATCGCTCCGAGGCCCATCTCGTCGTTCTCGGCGAAGACGCCCACGGCGTTCGGGTGCGCCTGCAGCAGGTTGGTGGTCACGTCGAGCGCGGTGGCGCGGTCGAAGTTCGCGGTCTGCTGCGCGACGACGGTGATGTCGGGGTAGGCCGAGATGCCCTTGGTGAAGCCCTCACCGCGGTCGCGGCTGGCCGAGGTCCCCGCGACGCCCTGGAGCACGATGACCTCGCCCTTCTCGCCGATCGCCTCGGCGAGAGCCTTGGCGGCCTGCTCGCCACCGGCGACGTTGTCGCTCGCGACGAACGAGGCGACGTCGGCACCGTTGACCGCGCGGTCGACGGCGACGATGGGCACGTCGGCCTCGTTGAGCGCCTTGGCGGCGGGGCCTGCGGCGTCGCTGTCGACGGCGTTCAGGATGACGGCGTCGGCGGTCGAGGCCGCGGTCGCCAGCTGGTTGGCCTGGGTGGCCGAGTCGTTCTGGGCGTCGACGATCTCGAGGTCGACGTTCTGCTTCTTCGCCTCGGCGGTGGCGCCGTCGCGCAGCTCGACGAAGAACGGGTTGTTCAGGGTGCTGAGCGACAGGACCACCGTGGGACGGTCCGCCTCTCCGGCGGGGGTGCGGTTGCAGCCGGCGGTGCCGGTCGCGACCAGGGCGGCGATCGCCGTGACGGTGGCGGCCTTGCGGAACGAGGTCAACTTCATCGTGTGTCCTTCGGGTTGGGTTGGGTGGAGGGATTCAGCTGCTGCGCGTCTTGCGCCGCAGCACGTCGACGCCCACGGCGAGGGCGATGACGAGGCCGATGACGACCTGCTGCCAGAACGACGTGACGTTCAGCAGGTTGAGGCCGTTGCGGATGACGACGAGCACGAGGGCGCCGATGATGGTGCCCGAGATGCGGCCGACGCCGCCGGCCAGGCTCGCGCCGCCGATGACGACCGCGGCGATGGCGTCGAGCTCGTAGCCCGAGGCCGCCTGCGGCTGGGCCGAGTCGAGGCGTCCGGCGAGCAGCAGTCCGGCGAGGGCCGCGAACAGCCCGGCCAGGCCGAAGACGGTGACGACGATGCGCTTGACCGGCAGGCCCGAGAGGCGCGCGGCCTCGGCGTTGCCGCCGACGGCGTACATCGAGCGGCCGATGACGGTGCGGTTGAGGATGAACGACGCGACGATCGCGGCCAACACGAGCACGATGATCGGCACGGGCACCGGGCCGATGTTGCCCCCGAGGAACGACACGGCCGGGGGAGTCGCGATCGGGCGACCGTCCGACACGACGAGGGTCAGGCCTCGCGCCACGCTGAGCATGGCGAGCGTCGCGATGAACGACGGCAGCTTGCCGTACGCGCTGGCGAACCCGTTGACCAGGCCGGCCACGAGGCCGGTGCCGAGCCCGAGGGCGAGCGCCAGGCCGCCGGGTAGCCCCGCCGTGGCGAAGAACCAGCCCGAGACCATCGCCGACAGCGCGGCGACCGAGCCGACCGAGAGGTCGATGCCGCCCGCGACGATGACGAAGGTCATGCCGAACGCCAGCACGGCGACGGTCGACACCTGGATGCCGATGTTCAGCAGGTTGCGCCCGGTCAGGAAGTCCGGCGTCGCGATGAAGAGGGCCAGGCACAGCACGACGAGCCCGACGAGGGCTCCGTTGGCGGCCAGGAAGGTCTTGATGTCGAAGGAGCGTCGCTGCGCCTTCACGGTGGTGGTGGTCATGGGTGTCGTCCTCGGGTCCGTGCTTCTCGGGTCAGTTCGTCGGGGGGACGTCGCGTGCCGCGAGCGTCATCAGCGTGTCCTGGGTGGCGTCGGCCGCGGCGACCTCGCCGGCGACGACTCCGTCGCGCATCACGAGGATGCGATCGCTCATGCCCATCACCTCGGGCAGTTCGCTGCTGACCATCACGACCGCGCCTCCTGCGTCGGTGATGCGGTTCACCAGCTCGTAGATCTCGACCTTCGCGCCGACGTCGACGCCGCGGGTCGGCTCGTCGAGCAGCAGCACCGTCGAGCCGGCGATGATCCAGCGACCGAACACGGCCTTCTGCTGGTTGCCGCCCGACAGCGAGCCGATCTCTTGATCGATGTCGCGCATGCGGATCCGCAGGGTCGAGGCGACCTCGTCGGCCTTCGCACGCTGACCGGCGAAGTCGACCAGGCCGCCCTTCGCGCTGCTGGCGAGCGTCGCGTAGCCGAGGTTGTCGTTGACGGAGGCGCCCAGCACGAGCCCCTGCGCCTTCCTGTCCTCGGGAACGTGGCCGACGCCCGCGGCGATGGCCCCGGCGACGTCGCCCTTCTTCAATCGCTTGCCGCGCACGGTCACGCTGCCCGAGTCGTACTTGTCGACCCCGGCGATCGCGCGGACGACCTCGGTGCGACCGGCGCCGACGAGCCCGGCGATGCCGAGCACCTCGCCTGCCCGCACGTCGAACGAGACGTCGCGGAAGACCGACCCGGTCAGTCCCCGCACCTCGAGCACGACGGGGGAGTCGCCCTCGCTGCCCGGCGTGCGCGGGTACTGGTGCTCGATGTCGCGGCCGACCATCAGGCGGACGAGTTCGTCCTCGCCGGTCGACGCGGGCACCTCGGCGACGAACGCGCCGTCGCGCAGCACGGCCACGGTGTCGCCGATCTCGGCGATCTCGTCGAGGTGGTGGCTGATGAAGAGCATGCCGACGCCGCGGGCGCGCAGCTGCTCGACGACGCGGAAGAGGATCTCGGTCTCGTGCCGGGTCAGCGCCGCGGTCGGCTCGTCGAGGATCAGGATGCGCGCGTCGATGCTCAGCGCCTTCGCGATCTCGACCAGCTGCTGACGGGCGATGCCGAGCTCGCCGACCTTCTGGTCGACGTCGACGTCGAGCCCGATCAGGTCGAGGGCCGCACGGGCGCGCTTCTTGAGCTCCTTGCGGTCGACCAGGCCGAACCTCGTCGGGAACCGCCCCATCATCACGTTCTCGGCGACGCTGAGCGACGCGACGAGGTTGAGCTCTTGGTGGATCGTCGCGATGCCGAGCTTCTCGGCGGCGTGCGTGTTCGGCAGGTGGACGGCCTCGCCGTCGACCAGCACGCGGCCGGCGTCGGGCTGGTACACGCCCGACATCATCTTGATCAGGGTGGACTTGCCGGCGCCGTTCTCACCGAGCAGCACCTGCACCCGGCCGGGCCGGACGTGCACGGTGACGTCGTCGATGACCCGCACGGGGCCGAACGACTTGCTGACGTTCTCGAGCGTGAGCAGGGGGCGATCGTCGTCGATCGAATGGGGCATGGGTCAGTTCCTGCCGAGGGGTCGGGGTGGGGTGGGGTCGGTCGGGTCTGTGGGGTCCGTCGGGGACGAGGAGGCGCGGGTCGTCGACTCGCGGACGATCAGTTCGCTGGGCAGCACGACCGAGTCGGGCGTGCGCCCGTCGATGACCTCGTGCAGCAGGTGGACGGCGATGCGGCCCATCTCCTCGACGCTGTGCGCGATGACGGTGAGGGCCGGGTCGAGCAGCGAGAACCACTCGATGTCGTCGAACGCGACGACCGAGACGTCGGTGCCCATGCGCATGCCGAGCCGGTTGAGCATGGCGATGGCGCCGACGGCCATGAGGCTGTCGGCCGCGAGCAGGGCGGTCGGCGGCTCGTCGAGCTCGAACAGGGCGTGCACGGCGGCCGAGCCACTGGCGGACTGGAAGTCGCCGACGTAGACCAGGTCGGGGTCGGTGCTGAGGCCGAGTTCGGCGGCCGCTGCGGTCCAGGCCTCGAGTCGCTCGCGCCCGGTGGAGACGCTCTGCGGGCCCGCGACGTACCCGACGCGCTCGTGACCGAGGTCGACGAGGTGCTGCACGGCGGCCCGGATGCCGGGGACGCTGTCGGTCGTCACGCTCGGCACGTCGACGCCGGGGATCGTGCGGTCGACGAACACCGTCGGCACCTCACGGGCGAGCAGCGAGTCGATGCTGGCGGAGTCGGTGCCCTGCGGGGCGACGATGACGCCGTCGACGCGGCGCGAGATGAGGGTGTCGAGGTAGCGGTCCTGCTGCTCGCGGTTCTCGTTGGCGTTGCCGAGGAGGGTGACGTAGCCGAGCTCGAGCAGCGACTGCTCGATGGTGTGGGCGAGGTCGGCGAAGAACGGGTTGCGGACGTCGGACACGAGCAGGCCGACCGTGTCGGAGCGGGTCGAGCGCAGCGCACGGGCCTGGGCGTTCGGCCGGAAGTCGAGCTCGCGCACGGCCCGTTCGACCTGGGCCCGGGACTCGGCGGAGGTGGCCGGGTTGCCCGACAGCACGCGCGAGGCCGTCGCCGCCGAGACGCCGGCGCGCTGCGCCACGTCCCTGATCGTCACGGTGTTCATCGGGCTCTACCTCGTCGTAGTGGTGTGGGTCGCAGGGTGTGCGCCCGGCGTGGAATCGATTCCATGGAACCGATTCCACGACAGTAGACGAGCCGCACCCTCCTGTCAACGCGAGCCCACGCCGACCTGTGATGCCTGCCGCTGCACCTGGTTTCGAACCGAACACCCGGTTGCAACCGGGTGCATCGTTCGAAACCGGGTGCATCGCGACACAGCCCCCCCCGAGGAGGCGCGGTGCCCGACCCAGCCGCCCCGCGCCTCCTCGTCCCCTCGCGTCCCAGTCGCCCCGCGCCTCCTCGCCCCCGCTCGTCCGGCCCGGCCCACCCCCTCCCGGCGAGCCCATGAACCCCGTTTCCGACGATGAACCACGGTGCACCGGGGTTCATCGTCGGAAACGGGGTTCATGGCGCCCCCCCGGCCGAAGCCCGCACCCCCGAGCACGCAGAAGAGCGGCGGCCCCCCAAGGGGGACCGCCGCTCTCGCGTACAGCAGGCGCCGAGGCGCCGGGGTGCTACTTGGCCGAGACGACCGTCAGCGTGATCGTCGCGATGACGTCCTCGCGCAGGCGGAGGGTGGCTTCGTGCTCACCCGTCACCTTGATGGTCGTGGGGATCTCGACCTTGCGCTTGTCGATCGTCGCGACGCCCTGGGCGGTGACCGCGTCGGCGACGTCGGCCGGGCGGACCGAGCCGAACAGACGGCCGTCGGCACCGGTCTTCACCGTGAGACGGATCTTCTGGGCCTCGAGGCGCTGCTTGAGGTCGTGGGCCTCTTCGATCGTCTTGAGCTCGCGGGTCTCGCGGGCCGTGCGGATCTGAGCGACCTGCTTCTCGCCACCGCGGCTCCACGCGACGGCGAAGCCCTGGGGCACCAGGTAGTTGCGGGCGTAGCCGTTCTTGACGTCGACGACGTCACCGGCGGAACCGAGGCCGGAGACCTCGTGGGTCAGGATTACCTTCGACATGGTGGTCCTTCCGATCAGCGGCCGGAGCCGGCGTAGGGGAGGAGCGCCATCTCACGGGCGTTCTTCACGGCACGGGCGATGAGGCGCTGCTCCTGGACGGAGACGCCGGTGATGCGGCGGGCGCGGATCTTTCCACGCTCCGAGATGAACTTGCGCAGGGTCGCGACGTCTTTGTAGTCGATGACACCGACGCGGATCGACTTCGCGGGCGCGGCGTTCTTGCCGCCCTTACCGCGGAGGGGCTTGCGGCGGTCGCCGCTGCTCTTTCCAGCCATTGGTTTCTACTTTCGATGAATGAAGAAGTACTAAAAGGGGAACGGCGAGGCCTAGAAGGGCGTCTCGTCGTTGTAGGTGCCGTTGCCACCGGGGGTGTTCCACACGTCGCCGCCAGAGGTGTTGCCACCCTGCTGGCCGCCGGCGGGCTGACCCCACGGCTCTTGCGCCTGACCGCCGCCGACCTGAGCCGGCTGGCCACCACGGTTGCCACCGCCGTTGCCGCCCCCGAAGGAGCCGCCACCGGCAGCGCCGTCGCGGGAGGACGCGGCGCGCGTCACCTGAGCGGTCGCGTAACGCAGCGAGGGGCCGATCTCGTCGATCTCGAGCTCCATGCTGGTACGCTTCTCGCCCTCTTTGGTCTCGTACGAGCGCTGCTTGAGTCGGCCCTGAGCGATGACCCGGCTGCCCTTGGTGAGGCTGCTGGCCACGTGCTCGCCGAACTCGCGCCACACGCTGGCACGGAGGAAGAGCGCCTCGCCGTCCTTCCACTCGTTCGACGCGCGGTCGAACGTGCGGGGGGTCGACGCGATGGTGAAGTTCGCGACCGCGAGCCCGTTCTGCGTGTACCGCAGCTCGGGGTCACTGGTGAGGTTCCCCACCACTGTGATGACGGTCTCGCCAGCCATCGGACTACTCGGCAGCCTTCTCGGCGGCGGGAGCAGCCGGGGCGGCAGCGGCGTTGGCGGCCTTGCGGGCGGCCTTCTCGTCGCTGACCTTCTTGGCGGCGGCGACCATGGCGATCGCCTCTTCGGCACGCAGGACCTTGGTGCGCAGCACGGCCTCGGAGAGACCCAGCTGGCGGTCGAGCTCGACCGTGGCGGCCGAGTTCGAGGTCAGGTTGACGACGGCGTAGATGCCCTCGGTCTTCTTGTTGATCTCGTAGGCCAGGCGACGACGTCCCCAGATGTCCACGTTGTCGATCGTTCCGCCATCGTTGCGGATGACGTTGAGGAACTTGTCCAAGCTCGGGGCGACGGTGCGCTCATCGATCTCGGGGTCCAGGATGACCATCAGTTCGTACTGGTGCATGACTAACCCACCTCCTTCGGACTTAACGGTCACAGACGGTCTGTGACAGGAGGGTGTTCATGACGTGGCGCCGCCGTGAGGCAGACGCAACCTTCCCAGCGTAGCCGAGCGCGCCTCCTGAATCAATGCCGGGGCGGCGGTCGCCGGCCCCCGAGAGCCGAGGAGGCGCGGGTCGACACCCGAATGGCTGGTTACGCCCCAGCGCTCTCGCGTGCGTTCCACCAGGCCAGCAGGCGCTCGGTGGCGACCTCGGCCCCCAGCGGCCCCTCTTCGGTCCGCAGCTCGAGGAGGAAGCGGTAGGCCTCGCCGACCTCGCGGCTCGGGCCGATGCCGAGCACGCGTTGGATGTCGTCGCCGTCGAGGTCGGGCCGCAGCGAGTCGATCTCTTCACGCTCCCGCAGCTCGGCGATCCGCGCCTCGAGGTCGTCGTAGGCGAAGCCGAGCCGGTCGGCCTTGCGGCGGTTGCGCGTGGTCACGTCGGCGCGGGTGAGCATGTGCAACCGCTCGAGCTGGTCACCGGCGTCGCGGACGTACCGGCGCACGGCCGAGTCGGTCCAGGCGCCCTCGGTGTAGCCGAAGAAGCGGAGGTGCAGCTCGATCAGCCGGGACACGGCGCCGATGGTGTCGTTGTCGAAGCGCAGCGTCTTCAACCGCTTCTTGGCGAGCTTGGCGCCGACGACGTCGTGGTGGTGGAAGGTGACGACGCCGCCCGGCTCGAGGCGCCGCGTGGCGGGCTTGCCGCAGTCGTGCAGCAGGGCCGCCAGGCGCAGCGTGAGGTCGGGTGCCTCGCCCGGGTGCCGCTCGCGTTCGTAGCCGATGGCCTGGTCGAGCACGGTGAGGCTGTGCTCGTACACGTCCTTGTGGTGGTGGTGCTCGTCGACCTCGAGGCGCATGGCCGCGAGCTCGGGCATGACATGGTCGGCGAGCCCGGTGTCGACCAACAGCCGGACACCGTCTCGGGGGGTTTCGGTCTTGAGCAGCTTCGACAGCTCGTCGGCGACCCGCTCGACCGAGACGATCGAGAGGGTCTCGGCCCGGGCGGTCATCGCCTCGCGCACCTCGTCCGACACCGTGAAGCCGAGCTGCGCCGTGAACCGGGCGGCCCGCATCATGCGCAGGGGGTCGTCGCGGAACGAGTCGACCGCGGTGCCCGGGGTGGCGAGCCGCGCCTCCAGCAGGTCGTCGACACCGCCGGACGGGTCGACGAGCACGCGCTGGGGCAGACGCAACGCCATCGAATTCACCGTGAAGTCGCGACGGACCAGGTCGCCCTCGAGCGTGTCGCCGAACTCGACGACGGGCTTGCGGGTCTCGCCGTCGTAGACGTCGCTGCGGTACGTGGTGATCTCGACGGTCTCGCCGTCGACGCGGGCGGCGATCGTGCCGAACGCGCGGCCGACGTCCCAGTGCGCCTCGGCGAGGGGGACGACGATCGCCAGGATCTCGTCGGGGTCGGCGTCGGTCGTGAAGTCGAGGTCGTTGACCGGGCGGCCGATGAAGGCGTCGCGCACCGGACCGCCGACGAGGGCGAGCTCGTGACCGGCCGCGGCGAACGCGGCGGCGAGCTTCTCGATGCGGGGGGTGGCGGCCAGATCGTCCAGTCGCTGCAGGGCCCGTGCGACGCTGTCCATGACGAAACAGCTTGCCACAGCCGAGGAGGCGCGGGCTGAGTCCCCGACGGCGCCTCGCGACCCCGTCGTCCCCCTCGCAGGCGCTTCGCCGCTGCTTCTTGGTCGGCGTTGCCTAGACTCGGCATGCTCGAACGGCCCCTGTCGCCGTCGACACCTGACGCCTATGAGACTCTTCTTCGCCGTGATCGCCGCCCTGTTGGCGGTGTTCGTCGTGTCGGCGGGACTGCCGGCCACGGCGGCACGAGCGGCGTCCGCCCCCGCGGGCGACGGCGTCACGATGACCGTCGAGCCGGCCTCCGACGGCGTGCTGCGACCCGACGACGACCTCACCCTCGGGGTCACCGTGACGAACGACGGCGACAGCGACCTCGCGGCGACGAAGGCCCGGATCTACCTCGACCGCGAACCGTTTACCACGCGGTCCAAGCTCGCCTCGTGGCTCGATCCCGACGACGTCTCGGGTGACGACTACCTGGGTCGCCAGCTCGTCCAGGTCGACGTGCCGGCGGTCTCCGCCGGGTCGTCCGTGGCGCTCGACACCGTCGTGGTGCCCGCCGACCGCCTCTCCCTGACCGGCCGCGCCTTCGGGGCACGCGCGCTCGGGGCCCGCGTGCTCGACGCCTCGGGTAGCCAGGTGGCGCAGACCCGCAGCAGCGTGGTCTGGTACCCCGCCGACAGCTTCCAGCCGACCCGCGTCGCGGTCGCCGTGCCGATCACGACGCCCGAGAGCGAGACCGGCGTCCTCGA
Source organism: Frigoribacterium sp. CFBP 13605 (assembly GCF_014839405.1). Taxonomy (NCBI): domain Bacteria; kingdom Bacillati; phylum Actinomycetota; class Actinomycetes; order Micrococcales; family Microbacteriaceae; genus Frigoribacterium; species Frigoribacterium sp. CFBP 13605. Next base: position 51,345 of record NZ_JACYNS010000004.1, read on the forward strand.
CGCCTCCGCCCTCGCCGCCTACACCTCTGACGGCGGGGTGCTGCGACGCGAGCTCGACGCCGTGTCGGGCACGGGCGCGACCCTCGGCGTCGACCCGATGATCGTCGCGTCGATCCGCCTGCTCGGCACCGAGGCCCCGCAGTCCGCCGTCGACTGGCTCGCCGAACTGCAGGCCCTGCCGAACGACATGTTCCCCCTGGCCTACGCCGACGCCGACGTCGCGGGACTGCGTCAGGCCGGCGCCACGTCCGTCCCGGCCGTGACCTCGCTCGACACCCTGGTCGACCCCGCCCGGTTCGAGGGCATGCCGGCAGCGACCGACACGCCCACCGAGGCCCCGAGCCAGGGCACGGACGACGGCTCGGGCACGGGCGTCGCCGGGTCCGACCCCTCGGCCCTGCCGAGCGACGGGTCCACCGCCGAGCCGACCGCCGAGCCCACGCCCGGCGACGGCGTGGTGCTGCCGACCACCGCTCAACTGCTCGACTTCCCGTGGACGCAGCGCGACGTCGTCTGGCCGCGGGAGTCGTCCGTCGTGTCCGCCGACCTCACGACGTTCGCCGCCGGGCCGTACACGTCGACCATCGTCTCCAGCGGCAACGTGGACGTCGACGGCGACTCGACCGAGAACGCCGCGGTCACGGTCGGTGGCGTCCCGGCCGTCGTCTCGGACGACCCCTTGTCGACGCTGGTCACCCAGGCGGCCGAGGCGACCTCCCTCGCCGAGTGGCAGTCCACGATGGCCCGGCTGTCCGCCACCGTCGCCACCGTCGCCTACGAGCGACCGAGCGACGCCCGCACCCTCCTGACGACGCTCGAGCGGGAGTGGCCGTCGACCGGCCAGTTCCTCACCCGCACCCTCCAGGCCGTCGACGGCCTGCCCTGGGTCAGCGGCGCGACCCTGACCGACGCGTTGGCGAGCACCCCCTCGACGGCGACCGTCGTCGACAGCCCCGAGAGCGACGCCCGACTCGACCAGTTGAGCGAACTCGTCTCCGCCGACCAGAAGGTCGTCGACTTCTCGACGGCCCTCGCCGAACCGCAGTTCGTCACCGAGACGGCCCGGCTGCGGACGATGGCCCTGGCGTCGCACGCCTGGCGCGACAACGTCGACGGGTTCCCCGCCGAGGTCGCCTCGGCCGTGGCCGACGCGACGGCGACGTCGGATCTCGTGGCGGTGGTCCAGGGCTCGCCGATCGCCATCCTCGGAGACCGCTCGGCCCTGCCCCTCTACCTCGAGAACCGGACCGACTCCGTCGCGACGGTCATGCTGAACCTGACGCCGTCGAACTCCATCCTCTCGATCGAGCGCAGCCCCATCGAGGTGACGATCCAACCGCAGTCCCAGACCCGGGTCAGCGTTCCCGTGCAGTCCGTCGCCAACGGCACGGTGTCCGTGCAGCTGCAGCTGGTCAGCCTCTCGGGCGTGGCGATCGCGACCCCGGTCGACGTCCCGCTCTCGGTCCAGGCCGGGTGGGAGACCGCCATCACCTGGATCTTCGGCGTCGCCTTCGCCGCACTCTTCCTCGGCGGCCTGTACCGCACCTTCCGCAAGCGCCGCAGGGCGCGCGACGAGGCCTGGTCCTCCGGCGACGGCCCGTCACCCGATGCGGCCGTCTCGCCGCCCGTCCAGGAGTCCATGTGAGCAACCAGGGCGGTCTCGGTCGCGCCAGCATCCTCCTCGCGTCCGGGACGATGGTCTCGCGCGTCCTCGGCTTCGTGAAGGCGGCCGTGCTGGCCGCGGCGATCGGGCAGTCGGCGAGCCGGGCGGCGGACTCGTTCGCCCTCGCGAACCAGCTCCCGAACAACATCTACGCGCTGATCGCGGGCGGCCTCCTCAGCGCCGTCCTCGTGCCCCAGATCGTGCGGGCGGCGACGTCCGACGACGGGGGCCAGCGGTTCATCAACAAGATCGTGACCCTCGGCACGATCGTCTTCGCGGCCGTCGGCCTGGCCGGCACGCTGCTCGCCCCCGTGCTCGTCCGCCTGTACGCGCAGCAGAGCTCGGACGGCGGGGCGGGGTTCACCTCGGACCAACTCGCCCTCGCGACGGCCTTCGCGTACTGGTGCCTGCCCCAGATCTTCTTCTACGCCATGTACTCGTTGCTGAGCGAGGTGCTCAACGCCCGGCAGGTGTTCGGGCCCTTCACCTGGGCTCCCGTGCTCAACAACGTCGTGGCCATCGCCGGCCTGGTCGTCTTCATCGTGATGTTCGGCGGTGCCGTCGAGAACTCCGCGGTCGACGTCTGGACCGGCGACCGGATCTTCGTCATCGCGGCCACGGCCACCCTCGGCGTCCTGGCCCAGGCGGCGTTCCTGTTGCTCTTCTGGCGCCGCGCGGGTCTGACCTTCCGCCCCGACTTCCGCTGGCGCGGCGTCGGCCTCGGAGCCACCGGCAAGGCCGCTGGCTGGCTGTTCGGCATGGTCCTCGTCACCCAGCTGGCCGGGCTGGTGCAGAGCCGCGTCGCCACCCTGGGCAGCGAGGTGGGGGCGTCGAACGCGGTCCTCGCGAACGCCTGGCTGCTCTTCATGCTGCCGCACGGCATCATCGCCGTGTCGATCGGCACCGCCTACTTCACGCGCATGAGCGGCCACGCCTCGCGTGGCGACCTGCGGGCCGTCCGCACCGACATGTCGCAGTCCCTCCGCGCCATCGGCATGTTCATGGTGTTCGCCGCCGTCGCCATGTGCGTCGTGGCCTACCCGTTCGCGCGGTTCTTCGAGGTCGACTTCGCCGGGTCGACCCGCACCGCCGAGGTCATCCTCGGCTACATGCCCGGCCTCGTCCTGTTCAGCGTCCTGTTCATCGTGCAGCGGGTGTTCTACTCGATGCACGACCAGCGCACGCCGTTCTTCCTGCAGCTCGTCCAGTCGGGCATCTTCGTCGCGGGCGTCGCGATCTCGGCCGCCGTGGTGCCGCCCGAGCGCATCGCGATGGCGATCGCCATCACCACCTCGATCGCGGGCTCGAGCCAGGCCGTGGTCGCGCTCGTCGTCGTCAAGAAGCGGCTGGGCGGCATCGACGGCCGCTGGGTGCTGCGCCGCTACGTCCAGTTCTTCGTCTTCTCGCTCGTCGCCGGTGCCGTGGGCCTCGTCGTCGTGACCGTCCTGGGTGGTTTCGCCGCCGACGGGTTCGCGCAGTCCGGTCGCGTGCCGGGCGTGCTGACGGTCGTCGTGGCCGGGGCCGTCATGGGGCTGGTCTACGGCGCCCTGCTCTGGTTCGCCCGCATCCCCGAGCTGCGGGTGCTGACCACGCCGGTGACCGCTCGTCTCGCACCCGCCGTCTCGCGCCTCCTGCGTCGCTGACCCGTCACGGCGGCCGCCGCAGCCCCGCGGCCCCGCGTCCGCTGCCAGGCCGGCGGGAATGCCCCGTCGGTAGGATGCGTTCCACCAGACGATCGAGGGATCCGACCGCACGAGCCATCGCTCGCGGGTCGTCTTCCCGCTCGTGAAGTTCTCCCCCAGGAAGGTGCCCATGCGCCAGGTCATCATCATCGGTTCCGGCCCCGCCGGCTACACGGCCGGCATCTACGCCGCCCGGGCCGGTCTGCGCCCCCTCATCGTCGCGAGCTCGGTCGAGGCCGGTGGCGAACTCATGAAGACCACCGAGGTCGAGAACTTCCCCGGCTTCCCCGACGGCATCCAGGGCCCCGAGCTCATGTTCAAGATGCAGGAGCAGGCCGAGAAGTTCGGCGCCGAGGTGCTGCTCGACGACGTGACCGCCGTCGACCTGACCGGTGACGTCAAGAAGGTCACGCTCGGCAACGGCACCGTCGAGGAGAGCCTCACGGTGATCTTCGCCACGGGCAGCGCGTACCGGAAGCTCGGCCTCGCCGACGAAGAGCGCCTGAGCGGACGCGGCGTCAGCTGGTGCGCCACCTGCGACGGCTTCTTCTTCAAGGAGAAGGCGATCGCCGTCGTCGGCGGCGGCGACTCCGCGATGGAGGAAGCGACGTTCCTGACCCGCTTCGCCTCGAAGGTCTACGTGATCCACCGCTCGAGCAGCCTGCGCGCGTCGAAGATCATGCAAGACCGGGCTCACGCCAACGACAAGATCGAGTTCCTCTTCGACAAGCAGGTCACGGCCATCCTCGGTGGCGAGAAGGCCACCGGCGTCACCCTGACCGACACGGTCGACGGCAGCACGACCGACCTCGACCTCGACGGCCTCTTCATCGCCATCGGCAACGACCCGCGCGTGCACCTCGTCCACGGCCAGGTCGACCTGACCTCGGACGGCACGATCGCCGTCCAGGGGCGCAGCTCGAAGACCAACCTGACCGGCGTCTTCGCCGCGGGCGACGTCATCGACGCCACCTACCGGCAGGCGGCCACCGCCGCGGCCTCGGGCACCGTCGCCGCGCTCGACGTCGAGCACTACCTGGCCTCGCTCGACCAGACCTTCCTGGCCGAGCAGACCGTCGGGTCGGCCGAGGGCGTCGAGACGTCCGAGTCCGTGGTCGCCTGACCCGCGCCTCCTGAAGCCAACCCAGATCACCCTGACGAAAGGAACACCATGAGCAGCGCCAAAGCAGTGACCGACGCGTCCTTCGAGGCCGACGTCCTCAACTCCGACAAGACGATCCTCGTCGACTTCTGGGCCGAGTGGTGCGGCCCGTGCCGCGCCGTCTCGCCGATCCTCGACCAGATCGCCGCCGAGCACGGCGACAAGATCGAGATCGTCAAGCTCAACGTCGACGACAACCCCCAGACCGCCATGAAGTACCAGATCACCTCGATCCCGGCCATGAAGGTCTACCGCGGTGGCGAGGTCGTCAAGACCGTCATCGGCGCCAAGCCCAAGCCGGCCCTCGAGGCCGACCTGGCGGAGTTCATCGCGTAGTCGACACCGACACCACGACGAGAGCCCGCCCAGCACACGCTGGGCGGGCTCTCGTCGTCCCCGGTCGGGACGGGCATAGTCTTGACCGATTCACCCTCTGACAGAACAGGGACACCGATGAGCGACAAGGGCACCAACCTCGACCCGTGGTACGACTCGTACGCCGACCGTACGGCCGGCCTCAGCGCCTCCGAGGTCCGAGCCCTGTTCGCCGTCGCCTCGCGCCCGGAGGTCGTCTCGCTGGCCGGCGGCATGCCCTACGTCTCCGCCCTGCCCCGAGAGCTCGTCACGGGGGCGATCGACCGCGTCATGGCCGACGGGGGAGCGATGGCGATGCAGTACGGCAGCGGCCAGGGCACCCCGGCCATCCGCGAGCACATCATGCAGATCATGGCGATGGAGGGCATCCGCGGCAGCGCCGACGACGTCGTCGTCACCACGGGCTCGCAGCAGGCCCTCGACCTCGTCACCCGCCTCTTCGTGAACCCGGGCGACGTCGTGCTCGCCGAGTCGCCGAGCTACGTGGGCGCCCTGGGGGTCTTCAAGGCGTACCAGGCCGACGTCGTGCACGTCCCGATGGACGAGCACGGGCTCGTGCCCGAGGCCCTGCGAGAGGCCATCGCGGCCGTCACCGCTCGTGGGGGTCGCATCAAGTTCCTCTACACGATCCCGAACTTCCACAACCCGGCCGGTGTCACCCTCACGTGGGCCCGACGCGTCGAGATCCTCGAGATCTGCCGCTCGGCCGGCATCCTCGTCCTCGAGGACAACCCCTACGGGCTGCTCTACTTCGACCAGCCGGCCCCGCAGGCGATGCGCTCGATCGACGACGAAGGCGTCATCTACCTCGGGTCGTTCTCGAAGACGCTGGCACCCGGCTTCCGGGTGGGTTGGGCACTCGCCCCGCACGCCATCCGCGAGAAGCTCATCCTCGCCAACGAGTCCGCCACGCTCTCGCCGAACTCCTTCGGGCAGTTCGTCATCACCGAGTACCTCGACCAGGCCGACTGGCGTGGGCAGATCGAGACCTTCCGTGGCCTGTACCGCGAACGGCGTGACGCGATGATCTCCGCGCTGGGGGAGTACCTGCCGTCGCTCACGTGGAACGTCCCCGACGGCGGCTTCTTCGTCTGGGTCGGACTCCCGGCCGAACTCGACTCGAAGGCCATGCTGCCCCGGGCGGTGAAGGAACTCGTGGCCTACACCCCCGGTACGGCGTTCTTCGCCGACGGCGACGGGCGTCAGAACATCCGCCTGTCGTTCTGCTACCCGACATCCGAGTCCATCCGCACCGGTGTCGCGCGCCTGGCGAACGTCGTCAACGGAGAGCTCGACCTGCTGCGCACGTTCTCGACAGCGAGCCTGTCGAACCGCGCCGCGCACCCGCAGAGCGTCGTGGTGCCGCCGCCGAACACCATCTGACCAGCATTTTCATCGTCTCGTACCCGTCCGGACCACGAGACGGGCCTGCGTCGTGACACGAAGAAGAGGTTCCACCATGGCATCGAGCGAACTGCGTACCGTCACCGTCCTCGCCGGCGGCATCTCGCACGAACGTGACGTCTCCCTCCGATCGGGGAGGCGCGTGGTCGACAGCCTCGTCACCCACGGCATCGAGGTCGAACTCCGCGATCCGGACGCCTCGTTGCTCGGACACCTCACCGCGTCACGTCCCGACGTCGTGTGGCCGGCTCTGCACGGAGCGAGTGGTGAGGACGGCGCCCTCCGCGGACTGCTCGAGGCGCTCGACGTGCCGTTCGTCGGCAGCAAGGCGGCGGCCGCGCGACTGGCGTGGGACAAGCCGACCGCGAAGGAGCTCGCACGTCGCGCCGGTGTCTCGACACCGCGCGGCATCACGCTGTCCCACGACGCCTTCCGCGAGCTCGGTGCCGTCGGTGTGTTGGCGGCGATCGCCGACGAACACCCGGTGCCCGTCGTCGTGAAGCCCGCACGGGGTGGCTCGGCCCAGGGCGTCACGGTCGTCGACGACATCGGGGCGTTGCCCAGGGCCATGGTCGACGCGTACACGTACTGCGACGATGTCATCGTCGAACAGAAGATCACGGGCACCGAGATCGCCGTCGGGGTCATCGACACCGGTGACGGACCCCTTGCCCTGCCTGCCGTAGAGATCGTTCCTCGCCAGGGGTTCTACGGCTTCGAGGCGCGCTACAACGCGGGGGAGACGACGTTCTTCACGCCCGCACGGATCGACGCCGTCGCGTCGGAGTCAGCGGCGCGGGCTGCCGTGGCCGTCCACGAGGCCCTCGGGCTGCGCCACTTGTCGAGGGTGGACCTGATCGTGGATGCCGCAGGGACCCCGTGGTTCCTGGAGGTCAACGTCCTGCCCGGACTGACCGAGACGTCGCTCGTCCCGATGGCCCTGGAGTCCGCCGGCTACGAACTGGGCATGTTCTACGCCGCTCTGGCTGAGAAGGCCGTCACCGACCACCTCCGCTGACGACACGTGCTCGACGTTTCACGTGAAACGTCGGGCGGCCGGTGGGGTACTGCAAGCCCATGGTCGATCTTCTGGGCATACAGGTGCTGAATGGACGCATCCAGGATCATCGACGATCTCGGCGCCTTCGTTGTCGTCCACCCGTGGACTTGACACAGAAATAGCCCGTGAGATCGACGTTTACGGGACCTTGACGTCTCCCTAGAAGCTACGACGAATCATCTTACGTCGAGTCTGATGAACCTCTCGATGGTCATCATGCCCGAGTGGGATCGACGCTGCCGACGAAATGCGGCCGCCGCGAGTACCGCCTACCAGGCACACAGCCATGCATCCTGGCCTCCATGTCGAACCCCTCGAGGAAGATGCGGAATGTTCGTCTACGCTGGCCCAGGTTCCAGCGTCCACTTTGTGCCACCACATGCTCAGGACGTGCAGCTGCCGGCGCACGTGTCCTTTGCCTGCGCTGCCCCGGAGGTGGGTCTGTGCCCGCGTCGACACGGTGTCTCGATCTCCACAGGGCCTGAACCTGTATCTGTCCGTGCATGAGGACCTCTGCTCGCCCCCGCGTCAGTCCCTTCGCCCCCATCGGCAGTCATGCGACCACCTGCGCCCGCACCTCGGCGTACCCCTGCCATCGCACTGCGTCTTCACCTGCGCGTGCGCATGCGCGTGCTGTTCGCGCCTACGACGCCGCCCTCAGCACTGCACCTGCCGTGCGCGTGCGCGTGCAGTTTGCGCCGGCGATCTCACCCTCCGCCCTGCACCTGCGCGCGTCGAACGTCTACACCTGGCCCTGTACCTGCGCCTGCGCCGTCCGCTGGCCCTGTGCCTGCGGCCTCTGCCCTGGGCCATACACAACCGCCATGTACCTGCACCTGCACCTGCATCAACACCGCAAGCTTCTCGTGCCGCTAGAAGACACCGGATCACGGCCGAAATCAGCACCGTGCCACTCCAGAAGGAACCTGCCTGCCTTAACAGCCAAAAGGAAGCTCACCAACTCCATCTGGGCGAGACCACTGTCAGAATCCCGCGTGGGCGGAGTGCTGCACGAAGACGGGTTGCACTGTTTCACGTGAAACGTCCCACCACACGACGCTCACATAGCGTTAATGTCCAACCAACAAGTACCGCCCCTACCGGCAAAGGCAGGGGCGGTCGATGTTTCACGTGAAACCGATGCCGGTCAACGCTGTGGGCGACGAGTCACGACTCCTGGTCGTGTCCCAACTGGCCGAGGATGCGGTTCAGGTCCTGCATGGACGCGAAATCGATGGTGATCGACCCCTTCCGAGCGCCCAAGGACACCTTGACCCGCGTCTCGAACCGGTCACCGAGGGTCTCGGCCACCTCGTCCAGATGAGCCTGATGCTTGCCGGGAGTGGCCGTGCGCGTCGACTTCGGCTTCGCGCTGCCCCCTGCAGCGATGGCCTCGGCAGCTCGTACGCTGAGGTCTTCATTGACGATGCGATCCGCGAGACGGGCCATGAGGACCGGGTCACCCGTGCTCAAGATCGCCCGAGCGTGGCCTGCGGTGAGGACGCCGGAGGCGACTCGCCGTTGGACGGCTGCCGGCAACCTCAGCAGCCTCAGGGTGTTCGTGATCTGGGGGCGGCTCCGACCGATGCGGGTCGCCAGTTCATCCTGGGTGATGCCGAAGTCGGCAAGAAGTTGCTGATAGGCAGAGGCTTCTTCGAGAGGGTTGAGCTCGGCGCGGTGCAGGTTCTCCAGCAACGCATCACGCAGCATCGCGTCGTCGGCGGTGTCTTTGACGATGGCGGGGATCGTTGCGAGCCCGAGCTCTTTGGTCGCTCGCAGACGCCGCTCGCCCATGACCAGCTCGTACTGTGCTGCTCCCTTGCCGCCGTTCTTGATCGGGCGGACGACGATGGGCTGCAGTACGCCCACCTCTCGGATCGAGGTCACCAACTCGGCAAGCTCTTCCGCGCGGAACTCGGCCCGAGGCTGCTGCGCGTTCGGAGTGATGTCCAGCGGATTCAGGTTGGCGAGACGAGCGCCCGGCACGGCGATGAGTTCGTCGGCCGTCTGCTGTGCCGTCGGGAAGAAGACGTCGACCGGGCGGTCCTGGCTCTCGTCGGAGACGGGGATGAGGGCACCGATGCCGCGCCCGAGACCGGTTCGCTTGGTTGCCATTACTGGGGTGCTCCTCGACGTGCTAGTTCGGCGGCCGCCTCGAGGTACGAGATCGACCCGGGGGAGTTGGTGTCGTAGCTGATGACGGTCTGCCCGTAACCGGGGGCCTCACTGATCCTGACGGACCGGGGTATGAGAGTGTTCAGTGCCTCATCTGGGAAATGCTCGCGAACGTCGGCGACGACCTGCTGAGCAAGGTTCGTCCGGCCGTCGTACATCGTCAGCAAGATGCTCGACACCTTGAGCTTGGGGTTCAGGTGCTTCTCGATCAACTGGATGTTGCGCAGCAGCTGGCTCAACCCCTCGAGTGCGTAGTACTCGCACTGGATGGGGATGAGTACTTCACTGGCTGCGACGAACGCGTTGATCGTGAGCAACCCGAGCGACGGAGGGCAATCGATGAAGACGTAGTCGTAACGATCGCCGGCGTTCTCGGTCTTGCTGAGGTACTCGGACAACGCCCTGCTCAGTCGTTGCTCGCGAGCGACGAGTGAGACGAGTTCGATCTCGGCGCCGGCGAGATGGATGGTCGCGGGGATGCAGAAAAGCGTGTCGAACTCCGGGCTCTTCTGGACGACGTCCGCTACCTCGCCGTCGTTCACCACGACGTCGTAGACACTCGGGGTCTCTGCCCGGTGTTCCACACCGAGGGCCGTGGAGGCGTTGCCCTGGGGATCGAGATCGATGACCAGAACCTTGGCCCCACTCCGCGCAAGGGCGGCGGAGAGATTGACGGTGGTCGTGGTCTTGCCGACACCGCCTTTCTGGTTCGAGACGGTGATCACTCGGGTCGAGGCGGGCGACGGGAGCGGTTCGCGAGACAGGGCCTTCTTACGACGGTTCAGGTCGGCAAGCTCTCGAGCCAGGGGAGTGCTTCTGTCGTCGTCAGCCGAGGAACTCACTGAGGGTCTCCGTATCGCCATGTTTCACGTGAAACGACCTACCCGGAGGTGTGATCACGCCGCTGCGAGGCGGCACGGTGATCATCGGGGATCGGAGACCGAGTCTATCGGCAGGCCCCGACAAAGACGGGGACCCGAGGTCCGCGTGCCTGCCTAACCACTTCGGTCGACACGGAGCGCAAACCCCCGAGTAGTCGAACATGGCCTGGTCAAAGCCACATTACCGTCACTCACATGGACCAGTCAGTCCAAGGTGGCGATGAACACCCGGGTCGTCTCGTCGACGAGCCCCACACCCAGTTCACGAGCCTCGACGTCGATGAGGTGATGGCGGGCGATCACCTTGCGTGCGGCGGCGATCTCGTCGTCGACCCGAGCGCCCTTCATCAACAGCAGCTGCCCCCCGGTCTTCACCAGCGGCGCCGTCAGCGGAATCAACTTGGAGAGGGCCGACACGGCCCGAGCGGTCGCCTGGTCGAGCCACCCGTCCAGCTGCACGTCCTCGGCACGGGCACGGACGACCTCGACGTTGTCGAGCCCCATGCGATCGGCTTCAGCCGTCAGCCAGTCGACGCGCCGTTCCATCGGCTCGATCAGGACGAGCGTGGCGTCCGGACGAGCAGCAGCGAGCACGAGTCCCGGGAGGCCGGCACCCGACCCGATGTCCCCGACGCGACCCGCGACCAGCAGAGGTGCCAGCAAGCCACAGTTGACGACGTGGCGGGTCCAGAGACGCGGCAGCTCGAGCGGTCCGATCAGGCCGAGTTCTTCGCCGTGCTGGGCTAGGTCGGCCACATAGCGGCGAACGACGTCGAGCCGGTCGCCGAAGATCGTCGCCGCGACGGCGGGCTCGACCTCGAGGGTCGACGTGTCGGTCATGTCGTCCGGCTCAGGGACGCGTGATGACGGTGTGACGGTCGCGGCCTTCGCCCTCGGACTCCGAGGTGAATCCCCGTGCCGCGACGATGTCGTGCACGAGTTTGCGCTCGTAGGACGACATGGGGGGCAGGGCCGCCGAGGTGGCGCCGTCCTCGAGCTTCGAGACCGCGTGGTCGACCAGGCGTCCGAGTTCCGTCTCGCGAGTGGCGCGGGATCCCCCGATGTCGAGGATGAGGCGGGAGAACTCACCCGTCTTGGTCTGCACCGCGATGCGGGTCAGCTCTTGGAGGGCGTTGACGGTGTCGGGCTTCGACAGGACGCGCAGCTTCTGCTCACCACTCGAGTCGACCGAGATGTACGAACGACCACCGCGGACCTCGATGTCGATGTCGCCGTCGAAGTCGCAGATGTCGAGCAGCTCTTCGATGTAGTCGGCGGCGATGTCGCCCTCGTCGAGGACGTCGGCGGCGTCGTCCGAGGCGACCTGCGCCTCCTCGGTGTCGTTCGAGACGACGGCGTCGTCGTTCTCGGCGGCGGGCTTCACGATGTCGGTCGTGGAGTCGTCAGAGGTCATTTCTTGGGGCCGTTCTGCTTCTTGGAGCGGTTCTTGCCGACGGGTTGGGTCCGCTGGGTCGTCTTCGGCATGGCAGGCGCCGACTCGATCTCGGTCACGGTGATGCTCGGGAGTCCCTTGCGCTGCTGCTTGCGCGCGAGGCGCTCTTCACGCGCCAGGGCCGCTTCGCTGCCGGGGGTGGGCATGTTGCGGATGACCAGGAACTGCTGGGCCATGGTCCAGACGTTCGAGGTGAGCCAGTAGAACATGACGCCGAGGGGGAACGACAGGCCCGAGAAGACGAACACGAGGGGGAGGAAGTACAAGAGCATGCGCTGCTGCTTGAACATGGGGCTCGCCTTGGTCTCGGGCGACATGTTCTTCGAGACGATCTGCAGCTGCGTGATGAACTGCGAGGCGGTCATGATGACCACCATCGCTCCGGCCATCAGGCGGACCTCCCATGTGGTGGCACCCAGGAAGGTCTCCTTCAGGGGGGCGCCGAAGAGAGCCGACTCACCGAACGAGTTCGAGAGCGCCGCGTTCAGCAGGCCGATGCCCACCTTCTCTTGCTGCGCGTTGTGCAGCACGGTGTAGAGGCTGAAGAAGATCGGCATCTGGATCAGCAGGGGCAGGCACGAGCTGAGCGGGTTCGTCCCCGTGTCCTTGTAGAGCGCCATGGTCTCGCGCGACATGGCCTCGCGGCTGAACTGGTCGCGCTTGCCCTTGTACTTGTCCTGGATCTTCTTGAGCCGGGGCGCGATCTCCATCATGCGTCGCTGGCTCTTGATCTGGCGGACGAAGATCGGGATGAGGCACGCCCGGACCACGAGGACCAGGCCGACGATCGAGAGCACCCACGTGCTGCCGGCCGCGGTGTCCATGCCGAACGCCGTGAGGACGTTGTGGAAGCCGACGAGGATCGCCTCGACGACCCATCTCAGGGGCCAGAGGATGGTGCCGATGAAGTCCATGGTGTTCGGGTCAGCCCTTTCCGTGGCTCTGTGCGGCGATGCGGCCCGTCCCGAGGAGGTCGGGGGCGGTGGTGCCGGATCGCGGTGTCACGAAGCCGGACTTCGTGACGCGGTACTTCTGTGTACGGGGCTCGGGGACGTCGTCGACGCCTCCGGCTGCCCAAGGGTGACACCGGGCGATGCGCCAGCTGCCCATGGCCACGCCCCGCACGACGCCGTGCAGCTGGATGGCCTCGAGGGCGTACCGGGAACACGACGGGTAGTAGCGACAGACGTCGCCGTAGAGCGGGGAGACGACGGCGCGGTAGACGCGGAGGATGAGGACGCACGCGTTGCGGGGAAGCAACGCGACGAACTGCACCGCTCTTGTCACGCTCTCACGCCCCTGTCGACCACCTCGGAGATGTCCGACAGCAGGGTAGACCACGCAACGTCGGGGCTGCCTGGCAAGGCTCTGATCACGACGTCGAGCCCGCCGGGGATCGTCGGCAGGAGTTCGTGGCACACCCCCTTGAGCCGGCGCCGGACCGTGTTGCGGACGACCGCGTTGCCCACGGTCTTCGCCACGATGAAACCGAACCGGACCAGCTCGTCGTCACGACGCCGCACGTAGACGACCGAATGCGCCGTGCCCGACTTGCGGCCACGGCGCACGGTGGTTCGGTAGTCGTCTGCGCGGACGATCCGGTTGGCCCGGGCCAACACGGAAGTGGCTACGCCGAGAGCTCGGTGCGGCCCTTGCCACGACGGGCGGCGAGGATCGCGCGGCCGGCACGCGTACGCATGCGAGCACGGAAACCGTGCTTCTTGGCCCGACGACGGTTGTTCGGCTGGAACGTTCTCTTGCTCATGGTGGTCCTCCAGGAAAGCGGACCAGGCCTGTTGCCACGATCCGAGAAGTCTTGTACAGCCAACGCGGCTGAAATCAACTGATTAAAAGTACGCGTGATCGGAGCCCGGGTCAAACGGCCGCTTCCCAGGAGGTTTGTCCACAGTGTTGAAAACTCTGATTGCGGACTCCACACCCCGTCGAACTAAGGTGGGTACTTCTCGCGGTACTTCCGCGTGACGACGGGGAACACGCAGCGATCCCGGCCCGAACGGCGCCAACCGATCGGTGGAGAAAGCTGTGCATAACTCGTCCCGCACTCGTACCCTTCGAACACCGTCGGGTGAACGCGACCCGCACGCGGAGGCGGCCGGATCCGTCCGCTGCCGAACCGCGAGAAAGAGACTCCAGTGGCGCACACCGTCGACCCGGTCCAGGACCTGTGGCGTTCCGTCCTCGCGACGCTGACGACCGACGACCGCATCACGCCGCAGCTGCACGGCTTCATCAGCCTCGTGGAGCCCAAGGGCGTGCTGGGCGGCACCCTCTACCTCGAGGTGCCCAACGACCTGACCCGCGGCATGCTCGAACAACGGATCCGTGAGCCCCTGCTCGAGTCCATCGCCGGGTTGGGCGACACCTCCGTCTCGAGCTTCGCCATCACCGTCAACCCCGACATCACCCCGGACACCCTCACGCAGCAGGTCGAGCAGTCGGAGCCGGTCCACTACATCGAGGCGCCCTTCGTGCCGGCGCCCGTCGAGACGAGCGCGAGCGGGAAACGCAACGACTCCCGCCTGAACCCGAAGTACAGCTTCGACAACTTCGTCATCGGTGCGTCGAACCGATTCGCCCACGCCGCGGCCGTCGCCGTCGCCGAGGCTCCGGCCAAGGCATACAACCCGCTCTTCGTCTACGGGGAGTCGGGGCTGGGCAAGACCCACCTGCTGCACGCCATCGGCCACTACGCCGAGACCATGTACCCGGGGATCCGGGTCAGGTACGTCAGCAGCGAGGAGTTCACGAACGACTTCATCAACTCGATCGCCAACAACCGGTCGAGCCTCTTCCAGCAGAGGTACCGAGAGATCGACATCCTGCTGATCGACGACATCCAGTTCCTGCAGGGCAAGGACAGCACCCAAGAGGCGTTCTTCCACACCTTCAACACCCTGCACGATCACGACAAGCAGCTGGTGATCACCAGCGACCTGCCGCCGAAGCACCTCACCGGCTTCGAGGACCGCATGCGTTCGCGCTTCGAGTGGGGCCTGATCACCGACGTCCAGGCTCCCGACCTCGAGACCCGCATCGCCATCCTGCGCAAGAAGGCCCAGAGCGAGAAGCTGCAGATCCGCGACGAGGTCCTCGAGTTCATCGCGACCAAGGTGTCGAGCAACATCCGTGAGCTCGAGGGCACCCTCATCAGGGTCACGGCCTTCGCCAGCCTGAACCGCACCGCCGTCGACCTGGCCCTCGTCCAGACCGTCCTCAAGGACCTGATCACGCTCGACGAGGACAACATCATCGCGCCGGTCGACATCATCAACCACACCGCGGACTACTTCAAGCTGACGGTCGACGACCTCTACGGATCGTCCCGCTCACAGGCCATCGCCACGGCCCGCCAGATCGCCATGTACCTGTGCCGCGAACTCACGAGCCTGTCACTGCCGAAGATCGGACAGCTGTTCGGCAACCGCGACCACACGACGGTCATGTACGCCAACAAGAAGATCAGCGAACTGATGAAGGAACGCCGGTCGATCTACAACCAGGTGACCGAACTCACCAGTCGCATCAAGCAGGACACCCGTTACAAGTGACGGGACGGCGGGCCAGGCCGGCCCGTCCTCCACGACCGTCCCGTCCGGGCGCCGACCACGTGTCGGCGCCCGTTCGTCGTTCCAGGGGGCGCTCGACGGGTCTGAGGGGGCCCTGGGGAGTCACGTTCCACACAGTGTGGATAACTTGTGGAAACTCGTGGATAACCGTGTCGACCTTGTTCACGGATCCGGGGGACCTGTGGGATCCCACTCGGAGCGACCGGCAGACCCCGAGCATTCTTGTCATTCGGTTCCACACGCCGTCCACAAGTCACACGTGTGTAGTTCCGCCGAGCCCCGGGGTTTTAAACAGGTTATCCACACTGTGCACAACGGTTAAGACTGTTAATCCTGGTTACAAGAAATTGATGGAGAGACAACCTTGTGGATCGATCCGGGCCCGGAGCCTCGGCTTTCGCCTCCCGGAAGGGCGGACCCCGATGCTGTGCCACTATTAACCGGCCATCCACGAGAGCGAAGTCGATAGGGGTCCCCGCGTGAAGTTCCAGGTCAACCGTGACGTCTTCAGCGATGCGGTCTCCTTCGCCGTCAAGCTGCTGCCCCAGCGCACCACCTTGCCGATCCTCAGCGGTGTCCTGATCGAGGCCGACGCCGACGGGCTCACCCTGTCGTCCTTCGACTACGAGGTCTCGGCCCAGACGAGCATTCCCGCCGAGATCGACGAACCGGGCACGATCCTGGTCTCCGGCCGACTGCTCGCCGACATCGCCAGCCGTCTGCCGAACGCGCCGGTCACCTTCTCCACCGAGGAGAACCGCATCTCGGTCAGCTGCGGATCCGCGAACTTCTCCCTGCTGAGCATGCCGGTCGAGGAGTACCCGACCCTGCCGACAGTCGGCGACCGTTCGGGCGTCGTGCCCGGCGACTCCTTCGCCCTCGCCGTCTCCCAGGTCGCGGTGGCGGCATCCCGCGACGACGTCACCCCGGTCATCACCGGCGTCCAGCTCGAGGTCACCGAGAACGCCCTCTCGCTCGTCGCCACCGATCGTTACCGCGTCGCCGTCCGAGGCATCGAATTCGATCCCGGCACCGTGGCGAGCACGACCACGACGACGGCTCTCGTCCCCGCACGTACGCTGCAAGAGGTCGGCAAGACCTTCGGCAACGCCGGCACCGTCTCGGTCTCGATCACCGGATCCGACGAGCGCGAGCTCATCGCGTTCCAGGCGGACAACAAGACCGTCACCTCGTTGCTCATCAAGGGGAACTTCCCTCCGGTGAAGCGTCTCTTCCCCGACACCGTCGAGAACTACGCCGTGATCAACACGGCCGAGCTCGTCGAGTCGGTCCGCCGCGTCTCGCTCGTCCTCGAGCGCGAGGCGGCCCTCAGGTTCACGTTCACGATCGACGGCCTCACCCTCGAGGCCATCGGAAGCGAACAAGCGCAGGCGTCAGAGTCGATCGATGCGTTGTTGACGGGAGAGGACACGGTGGTCTCGTTGAAACCGCAGTTCCTCCTCGACGGTCTCGGAGCAGTTCATTCCGAGTTCGTCCGCATCTCCTTCACCAAGACGGAGAACCCGAACAAGCCCGGTCCCGTGCTGATCACCAGTCAGTCCTCGAAAGACCAGGCCGGTGCTGACAGCTACAAGTACCTGCTGCAGCCCAACCTCCTCCTGCGCTAAGAGCGCTCTGCCAGCAACGGTGCCGCCTCCGGGCCCCACCGCCACGAACAAAGGAACCTCATGCACATCGGCCTCGTCGGTCTCGGCAAAATGGGCAACAACATGCGCGCCCGCCTGCGCGACAGCGGCATCGAGGTGACCGGTTACGACGCGAACCCCGCCGTCTCCGACGTCGCCAGCCTCGCCGAGCTCGCCACCACGCTCCCCGCCCCCCGCATCGTCTGGGTCATGGTGCCCGCGGGCGACATCACCGCCGGCGTCATCGAAGAGCTCTCGAACGAGCTCTCCGAAGGCGACCTGGTCATCGACGGCGGCAACTCGAAGTTCACCAGCGACTTCGCCAACGAGAAGCTCCTCGGCGGCAAGGGCATCAAGTACGTCGACGCCGGCGTCTCGGGCGGCGTCTGGGGCAAGGACAACGGCTACGGCCTCATGGTCGGTGGTTCCGCCGAGAACGTCGCCCTGGCGCAGCCGATCTTCGACGCCCTGCGTCCCGAGGGTCCTCGCGAAGAGGGCTTCGTCCACGCGGGCGACACCGGCGCGGGTCACTACGCGAAGATGGTCCACAACGGCATCGAGTACGCGATCATGCAGGCCTACGGCGAGGGCTACGAGCTGCTCGAGGCCCGAAGCGACCTCATCAAGGACGTCACCGGCACCTTCAAGGCCTGGCAGCGCGGCACCGTCGTGCGTTCCTGGCTGCTCGAGCTCATGGTCCTCGCCCTCGAGGCCGACCCCAAGCTCGCCGAGATCTCGGGTTACGTCGAGGACAGCGGCGAGGGTCGCTGGACCCTCGAAGAAGCCATCAACCACGCCGTGCCGATGCCGACGATCAGCGCGTCGATCTTCGCGCGCTTCGTCTCGCGTCAGGGCGAGGGTTCGCCGACGATGAAGGCCGTCGCCGCACTGCGCAACCAGTTCGGCGGCCACGCCGTCAAGAAGGCCTAGCGCCTCCACCGGCCCGCGTGCGAGTACTGCATCTCAGCCTGACGGACTTCCGCAACTACACGTCTGCCGAAGTCAGCCTCGCGCGCGGGCCGAACCTCTTCGTCGGCAGCAACGGCCAGGGGAAGACCAACCTGGTCGAGTCCCTGGGCTACCTGTCGAGTCTCGGATCCCACCGGGTGTCGTCGGATTCGGCTCTCATCCGCCAGGGCCGCGACTCGGCCGTCGTGCGGGCGCGATTGCTCGCCGACGAGCGCGAACTGCTGGCCGAGGTGCAGATCAACCGGTCGTCGCCGAACCGGGCGCAGGTCAACCGTGGGGCCATCAAGCCTCGCGAGCTTCCGCGCTACTTCACGAGCGTCCTCTTCGCTCCCGAGGACCTCGCGCTCGTCCGGGGCGAGCCGTCCGGCCGTCGACGCTTCCTCGACGAACTCCTGGTGGCCCGGTCGCCCCGGTTCGCCGGCGTGCAGACCGACTACGACCGGGTGCTCAGACAACGCAACACGCTCCTGAAGTCGGCCCGCGCCTCCGGGGTGAAGGCCGGTCAGCTCGGCACGCTCGACATCTGGGACGAACGTCTCGTGGCCCTCGGCAGCGAACTCGTCGTCGCGCGTGACCGGCTCGCGGCCGACCTGGCCCCCGAGGTGACCCGTGCCTACGCGGCGGTGGCGGGCGCGGACCACGCCGCACACCTCTCGACGGTGCTGAGCATCCGGGGCGCGACACCCGACGACGAGACGACCGCGGCCGAGGGGCCGACCGAGTCCATCCCCGCCGACCAGGTGCCCGACGTCTTCCGTCAGGCGCTGGCCCGTGTCCGACCGACCGAGCTCGAGCGGGGGCTGACGCTCGTCGGGCCGCACCGCGACGACCTCTTCCTCTCGCTCAACGGGCTCCCCGCGCGCGGCTACGCCAGCCACGGCGAGTCCTGGTCGTTCGCCCTCGCGCTGAAGCTGGCCTCGGCCGCCGTGGTCCGGGTCGACTCGCCGACGGGCGACCCGGTGATCGTGCTCGACGACGTCTTCGCCGAACTCGACGGATCCCGTCGCGAACGTCTGGCCGACGCCGTCGCCGACTACGAGCAGGTCCTCATCACGGCGGCGGTCGAGGGCGACGTCCCCTCACGACTCAAGGCCCATACGGTCCGGATCGCCAAGGGGACGATCCTCGACGACGCCCCCGCCGTCGACGGTCCGGGCGACGACGCGGTCGTCACCGCGGTGGCCGGCGACGAGGGGCCCGGCGACGAGGGGCTCGGCGACGCCGAGGAGGCGCGGTGAGCGTCGACGACGCACCGCAGCCTCCGGCGTCCACGCCACCCGCGCCTCCTGAGCCCGAGGCGCAGCCCGACAGCGAGGCCCAACGGGTCTATCTGCGGTTCCGCCGGGTGTTCGGCGACCCCAACTCGCGGTCGCGCGACGCCCGGAAGCGCAAGTCGATCAAGTTGGGCTCCCCGAGCCAGCCCTTCGGCACGGGACGCGAGCCCCGGGGCATCGCCGACGTCCTCTCGGCCGTCACCAACGAACTCGGCTGGAACAGCCCGTTGGCCCAGTCCGAGCTGATGACCGCGTGGCCCGACATGGTGGGGGCGGAGCTGGCCGCGCACTCGGATCCGGTCTCGATCGACGACGGCACGTTGACCGTCCAGTGCGACTCGACGGCGTGGGCGACGCAACTGCGGCTGATGCGCACGCAGGTCACGACGACCATCGTGAAGAGGTACCCGGACGCGGGCATCCAGTCGGTGCGTTTCCTGGCACCCAACGCCCCGACCTGGAAACGCGGCCCCAGATCGGTTCCAGGGCGGGGCCCTCGCGATACTTATGGTTGACGAGGGTGAATCGTCCAAGTGCGGTGGGAAAATCCGTCTGAGGGCGGATTTCGCCCCGCGGCGGACAGGCCTGCGGTAGACTCGGAAGGTCGTCCGAGGGCCGCCCAGACAGCGGTCGCGACCGGTCGGCACATCTTCGTCCCGTCCGGCAGGAGCCCCTACGCACATGTCAGCTGATCCCACCGACGCCCAGCCCGACGACACCTACGGCGCCAGTGCGATCCAGGTCCTCGAGGGTCTCGAGGCCGTGCGCAAGCGTCCCGGCATGTACATCGGCTCGACGGGGCCCCGTGGTCTGCACCACCTGGTCTACGAGATCGTCGACAACTCGGTCGACGAGGCCCTGGCCGGCCACTGCGACCACATCGAGATCACCATGCGCGAGGACGGCGGCGTCCGCGTCGTCGACAACGGTCGTGGCATCCCGGTGGACGTCCACCCCGTCGAGGGTCGGTCGACCGTCGAGGTCGTCCTCACCGTGCTGCACGCCGGCGGCAAGTTCGGCGGCGGCGGTTACGCCGTGTCGGGTGGCCTGCACGGCGTCGGCAGCTCGGTCGTCAACGCCCTGTCGAGCGAACTCGACGTCGAGGTCCGCCGTCAGGGTAACGTCTACCGCCAGAGCTTCACCGACGGCGTGCCCGTCGCGCCGCTGGCCAAGGGCGAAGAGGACGACACCACCGGCACGACGATCACGTTCTGGCCCAACTCCGAGATCTTCGAGACCGTCGAGTTCGACTACGAGACGCTGCGCACCCGGTTCCAGCAGATGGCGTTCCTCAACAAGGGCCTCCGCATCGAGCTCAGCGACGAGCGCGTGCAAGAGGACGACGCCGAGCCCCGTCACGACGTCTTCCACTACGAGAAGGGCCTCGTCGACTACGTCGAGTACCTGAACACGACCAAGAAGGTCGAGACCGTCCACGACGACATCATCGCCTTCGAGCAGGAAGACACCGAGAAGAAGATCTCGCTCGAGGTCGCGATGCAGTGGAACACCTCGTACCAGGAGAGCGTTCACACCTACGCGAACACGATCAACACCCACGAGGGCGGCACGCACGAAGAGGGCTTCCGTGCAGCGCTGACCACGCTGATCAACCGTTACGCGCGCGAGAAGAACTTCCTCAAGGAGAAGGACGACAACCTCTCGGGCGACGACGTCCGCGAGGGCCTGACGGCCGTCATCTCGATCAAGCTCGGCGAGCCGCAGTTCGAGGGCCAGACGAAGACCAAGCTCGGCAACACCGAGGCCAAGTCGTTCGTGCAGAAGGTCGCCGGGTCGCAGCTGAACGACTGGTTCGACCGCAATCCCAAGCAGGCCGCCGAGATCGTCCGCAAGGGCATCCTCGCGTCGCAGGCCCGTCTGGCCGCGCGCAAGGCCCGTGAGCAGACCCGCCGCAAGGGCGTGCTCGAGTCGAACGGCATGCCCGGCAAGCTCAAGGACTGCCAGAGCAAGGACCCCTCGCGCAGCGAGATCTTCATCGTCGAGGGCGACTCGGCCGGTGGCTCGGCCGTCCAGGGGCGCAACCCCGAGACCCAGGCGATCCTGCCGCTGCGGGGCAAGATCCTCAACGTCGAGAAGGCCCGTCTCGACCGTGCCCTCGGCAACAACGAGGTGCAGGCCATGATCAAGGCCTTCGGCGCCGACATCGGAGAAGACTTCGATCCCGACAAGGCGAGGTACCACAAGATCGTCCTGATGGCCGACGCCGACGTCGACGGCCAGCACATCACGACGCTGTTGCTCACCCTCCTCTTCCGCTACATGCGGCCGCTGATCGACCTCGGCTACGTATACCTGGCGCAGCCGCCGCTCTACAAGCTCAAGTGGAGCAACGCCAGCCACGAGTACGTGTACAGCGACGCCGAGCGCGACGCGGTGCTCGTGTCGGGTCGCGCGGCCGGCAAGCGCATCCCGAAGGAGAACGCGATCCAGCGTTACAAGGGCCTCGGCGAGATGGATTACAAAGAGCTGTGGGAGACCACGATGGACCCCGACACCCGCACGCTGCTGCAGGTGACGCTCGAGGACGCCGTGGCCGCGGACACCATCTTCGACACCCTGATGGGCGAGAACGTCGAGTCGCGCCGCAACTTCATCCAGCAGAACGCGAAAGACGTCCGCTTCCTCGACATCTGATGCGCGCCTCCGGCTGATCCGGAGCACGCCCGCGCCCCGACGAGCACCACGGGGCAGACCACGACAAACGGAGAATCATGGCCGACGAGCCGACAGACACCCCCGAGGGCACCGACGCCGAGGGTGCACAGACCTTCGCCGAGGCACCGAAGCGCGACAGCATCGAGCAGGTCGACCTCCAGCTCGAGATGCAGCGTTCGTACCTCGACTACGCGATGAGCGTCATCGTCGGCCGGGCCCTGCCCGAGGTGCGTGACGGCCTCAAACCCGTGCACCGCCGCGTCATCTACGCGATGTACGACGGTGGCTACCGCCCCGATCGCGCGTTCTCGAAGTGCTCGCGCGTGGTCGGCGACGTCATGGGCCAGTTCCACCCCCACGGTGACACGGCGATCTACGACGCGCTGGTGCGTCTCGTCCAGCCGTGGAGCCTGCGCTACCCGCTGGCGCTCGGCCAGGGCAACTTCGGCTCGCCCGGCAACGACGGCGCCGCCGCCCCGCGGTACACCGAGACCAAGATGGCCCCGCTCGCGCTCGAGATGGTGCGCGACATCGACGAGGACACCGTCGACTTCCAGGACAACTACGACGGTCGCACCCGCGAGCCGGCCATCCTGCCCAGCCGGTTCCCCAACCTGCTGGTCAACGGCTCGGTCGGCATCGCCGTCGGCATGGCGACCAACATCCCGCCGCACAACCTCCGCGAGGTCGCCTCGGGCGCACAGTGGTACCTCGAGAACCCCACCGCGACGCGTGAAGAGCTGCTCGAGGCGCTCATGCAGCGCGTCAAGGGCCCCGACTTCCCGACGGGGGCACAGATCCTCGGGGTCCGGGGCATCCAGGACGCCTACCGCACGGGCCGCGGTTCGATCACGATGCGTGCCGTCGTCAACGTCGAGGAGATCCAGGGTCGTACCTGCCTCGTCGTCACCGAGCTGCCCTACCAGGTCAACCCCGACAACCTCGCGATCAAGATCGCCGAGCTGGTCAAGGACGGCCGCATCGGCGGCATCGCCGACATCCGCGACGAGACCTCCGGTCGCACGGGTCAGCGCCTGGTCATCGTGCTGAAGCGCGACGCGGTCGCCAAGGTCGTGCTGAACAACCTCTACAAGCACACGAGCCTGCAAGAGAACTTCGGCGCGAACATGCTCGCGATCGTCGACGGCGTTCCCCGCACGCTCGCGCTCGACGGCTTCATCTCGGCGTGGGTCGACCACCAGATCGACGTCATCCAGCGCCGCACGCGTTTCCGCCTGAAGAAGGCCGAAGCCGACGCGCACATCCTGCGCGGCTACCTCAAGGCGCTCGACGCCCTCGACGAGGTCATCGCGCTCATCCGCCGGTCGCCGACCGTCGAGGAGGCGCGCGCGGGTCTCATGGACCTCCTCGACGTCGACGAGGTCCAGGCCTCGGCCATCCTCAACCTGCAGCTGCGTCGCCTGGCCGCCCTCGAGCGTCAGAAGATCCAGGACGACGCCGACAAGCTCGAGCGCGAGATCGCCGACTACCAGGACATCCTGGCCAAGCCGGAGCGTCAGCGCACCATCGTCAGCGACGAGCTCGCCGAGATCACCGACAAGTACGGCGACGACCGTCGCACCGAGATCATGTTCGGCTTCGACGGCGACATGAGCGTCGAAGACCTCATCCCCGAAGAAGAGATGGTCGTCACCATCACCCGGGGTGGCTACGTCAAGCGCACCCGCAGCGACAACTACCGCAGCCAGCACCGGGGCGGCAAGGGCGTCCGCGGAGCACAGTTGCGAGCCGACGACGTCGTGGACCACTTCTTCGTGACGACCACCCACCACTGGCTGCTGTTCCTCACGAACAAGGGTCGGGTCTACCGCGCCAAGACCTACGAGCTGCAGGAGGCCGGCCGCGACGCCAAGGGCCAGCACGTGGCCAACCTGCTCGCCATGCAGCCCGACGAACAGATCTCGCAGGTGCTCGACATCCGCGACTACGAGGTCGCGGACTACCTCGTGCTCGCCACCCGCGACGGCCTGATCAAGAAGACCTCGCTGACCGAGTACGACACGAACCGCACCGGCGGCATCATCGCGATCAACCTGCGCGACGACGACGAACTCGTCTCGGCTCTGCTGGTCGACGAGCACGACGACCTGTTGCTCGTCTCGCGTCACGGCATGTCGCTGCGCTTCACGGCCACCAACGAGTCGCTGCGCCCCATGGGCAGGTCGACCTCGGGCGTGAAGGGCATGACCTTCCGTGACGACGACACGCTGCTCAGCGCCTCCGTCGTCGGTGAAGAGGGCTACGTCTTCGTCGTCACCGAGGGCGGCTACGCCAAGCGCACGGCCGCCGACCAGTACCGCGTCCAGAACCGTGGCGGTCTCGGCATCAAGGTGGCGAAGCTCGCGGAGGCGCGGGGAGACCTCGCCGGTGCCCTGATCGTCGGCGAGGACGACGAGGTGCTCGTGGTGCTGTCCGGCGGCAAGGTGGTCCGCTCCGCCGTCTCCGAGGTGCCGGCCAAGGGCCGTGACACGATGGGCGTCGTCTTCGCCCGCTTCGCGAGCGACGATCGCATCATCGCCGTGGCCCGCAACAGTGAGCGCAATCTCGCGGCCGAGGTCGACGAGAGTGCGGACGCCGTGGCCGAGGCCGTAGTGTCTGTCGAGTCCGTCGAGTCCGTCGACGCCGACACCGAGATCCCCACGACCGACGTCACGTCGGTCGATGCCGAGTCGACCGACGACGAGGCCCCCGGAACCGCCGGAGAGGAAACGAACAATGAGTAGTGTCGCCGAGAGACTGCAGAAGAAGGCGAAACGACCGTCCGGCACCAAGCAGGTCCGCCTCAAGCTGGTCTACATCGACTTCTGGTCGGTCGTGAAGCTGGCCTTCCTGATCTCGGTCGCGATCGGCATCATCACGGTCGTCGCCACCTTCCTCATCTGGGCGATCCTGAACCAGACCGGCATCTTCGACGACCTCGACGCCCTGCTGCGGGACATCCTCGGCGACTCGAGCTTCTCGATCCAGGACACCTTCAACGTCGGCCAGATCATGCTCTTCTCGATCGTGGTGGCCATCCTCAACGTGGTCGTCGGCACGGTCCTCGGGGCCATCGTCGCCGTCCTCTACAACCTGAGCGTGCGCATCACCGGCGGTCTCCTCGTCGGATTCACCAACAACTGATCCACCATTCGAGTCGGTTGAACCCGCCGATTCGAGTTCGCCGTCGTGGTGCTGTAGGCTTTACGACGGTCCGGGGGCTATAGCTCAGGCGGTTAGAGCGCTTCGCTGATAACGAAGAGGTCATAGGTTCAAGTCCTATTAGCCCCACGCAGTACCGGTCTCACATCACGCTCGTCTCCTGACGCGCAGGGTGGTGAGATCGTGCTCGTTCCCCCGGTGACCGGGGGGTCGGGGCCTTAGCTCAGTTGGTAGAGCGCCTGCTTTGCAAGCAGGATGTCGGGAGTTCGATTCTCCCAGGCTCCACTGGATTGCCTTGCCCCTGTCCGCTGACTCCGTCAGCGGACAGGGGCAATTCTCTTGTGCTGGTCTGGGGGCCCTCCGGGCCCGTGTCGGCTTCGCCGACGTGCGTGCAACGTTGGGCCTTAGGCAGTGTCTGTGCTGGTGCTGGTCTGGTGCTGGTGCTGGGGCCGGATCAGCGTCGAATGCTGCAGTCGTCGGGGGCAGGGACGACGAAGGGCCCGCCTCCGGGGAGGCGGGCCCTTCGTGGGGGTGTGAGGGACTACGCCTTGGTGTCGGCGTCGTCGTCGGCGACCCAGAGCTCGTCGTCGGCACGAAGCGTCTGCACGGCCGCGAACACGAGGGCACCGAGAGCGATGACGCCCACGCCGATCAGCAGGACGCCGCCGACGCCGGGGCCCGACTTCTGCTGGCGCGGCACGTACTTCGCCGCGGCCTTCTTGCCCTGCTTCTTGGCGTTCTTCACGGCCTTCGCGACCTTCGGGTCGTTCGCGAGGTCGAGGTTGCCGAGAGCCGACGAGAACGCCGGGTAGACGTCGTGCTTCAGGCGGTCCTGAGCGACCGACGCGTAGTGCGAGCCGGTCGAGAGGCCCTGCGAGACCACGGGGCGGACGTTCGAGTCCACCGCGTGCTTGATCTGGGGGACGACCTTCTTGTTCGCGATCTTGACGGCGTCGTCGCGGTAGCCGCCGATGACCTTGCCGGCGTGGTCGATCACGCCGCGCTGCTCACCCCACACCGCCACAGCGTGCTTCTTGAACTTCTTGAGTTCTTTCTTCTGCTTGCGTGACAGGGCCATGAACGTTCCTCCAACGAGTAGGCAGTGGAGCCAGAGTTGCTGGCCCGTCCCAGTGTGGCACGGAGGTTCCTGACAGGTCACGGAACGGTGACTGGGGAGTCGCTGGTGCGTAGAGGTGGCTGTGGAAGAATGACGACATGTCAACGCACACCGCTGTCGCCACCCTCACCACCAACCACGGCACCATCAAGGTGAACCTCTTCGGCGACCACGCCCCGAAGACCGTCGCCAACTTCGTCGGTCTCGCCACCGGCACCAAAGAGTGGACCCACCCGGCCACCGGCAAGGTCAGCACCGACAAGCTCTACGACGGCGTCGTCTTCCACCGCATCATCAAGGACTTCATGCTGCAGGGCGGCGACCCGCTCGGCCAGGGCGTCGGCGGGCCCGGCTACCAGTTCGACGACGAGATCCACCCCGAGCTGAACTTCAACGCCCCCTACATCTTCGCGATGGCCAACGCCGGCTCGCGCGGCGGCAAGGGCACCAACGGTTCGCAGTTCTTCATCACGACGGTTCCGACCCCGTGGCTGCAGGGCAAGCACACCATCTTCGGGGAGGTCGCCGACGACGAGTCCAAGAAGGTCGTCGACGCGATCGAGGCCGTCAAGACCGACGCCCGCGACAAGCCCCTCGAGGACGTGGTGCTCGAGAGCGTCACCATCGACGAGGTCTAGGTGACCGATCCGCACGACCGCTCGAACTTCTGCTATCGGCACCCCGACCGGCAGAGCTTCGTCCTCTGCCAGAGGTGCGGTCGCACCATCTGTGGCGAGTGCCAGACGCCCGCCGCGGTGGGGGTCCACTGCCCGGAGTGCGTGAAGGAGGCGCGGGGCAACGCACCGCGCCTCCAACCGCAGGTGGTCGGTCGGGTCCGTAGCGCGTCTCGGCGAGGCGCCCCCGTCGTCACCTACGGCATCATCGGCGTGACCGTAGCGGTGTTCCTCTTGCAGCTCGTGACCGGTACGGGCAACGGCGTGGTCACGCGGGCCCTGGCGTTCTACCCGCCGCTCGAGATCGTGCAGCCCTGGCGCGCCGTCACGACGATGTTCGTGCACGGGAGCATCCTGCACATCCTCTTCAACATGTACTCGCTGTACATCTTCGGGGCAGAACTCGAACGTCAGTTGGGGCGAGGTCGGTTCGCCGCCCTCTACTTCCTCTCGGGGATCGGCGGTTCGGCCGCTGTCGCCCTCCTGGCACCCGGAAGCTTCGTGGTCGGTGCCTCCGGGGCCATCTTCGGCCTCATGGCGGCGTTCTTCGTCATCGCCCGCAGCCTCGGTGGTCGCAGCATCCAACTCCTGGTGCTGGTCGGCATCAACCTCGCGATCGGGTTCATCGTGCCCGGCATCGCGTGGCAGGCCCACCTCGGGGGCATCGTCGTGGGCGGGGCGATCGCGTTCCTGTTCTCGAAGACCCGTCATCGCTCGAAGCACGCCGTGCAGATCGCCGTGCTCGTCGCGATCGGCGTGGTCGTCGTCGCGGTGCTCCTGGCCAGATCGGCCCAGCTGGTCGGGCTGTTCTAGACCACCCGGACGGTGAACGACGAGAGGCGGCTCCCCATCGGGGAGCCGCCTCTTCTCGTCGGCCGACGCGATCTCACCCGCCCGAGTTATCCACAGGAAAGTTATCCACAGGGTTTCCCACAATGGGGATAGTTACAGGCGTGTAAGTTCGAAGGTGCGTTCTAGCGCCACCGGGTGGTCATCAAGAACCCGATGAACATGATCCCGAAGCCGACCAAGATGTTCCACGAGCCGAGCGAAGCCACCGGGAGGGTGCTCTGGCTGACGTAGAACACCACGATCCAGGCGAGACCGACGAGCATGAAGCCGAACATGACCGGCTTGAACCACACGGGGTTCGGCGCGTCCTCTGCGGTGCGGGCGGGCTTCGTGCTGCGGTTCGTGTCTTTGGCCATGGCGCACAGTGTACCGTGAGGCCCTTTTCGGTCCTGGGAGGGTCGCCACGTCCGTCCCCGGGTACGCCCGCGTTCTCCACATGCTCTCCACACGTTGTCCACCGGTGGCCGCCACAGTCTCCGGGGGAGCGGAGCCCGCCTAGAATCGAGTCATGACGGACCACGGGGGCGAGGCCCAGCTCTCGAGACGCACGAAGCGTCGCCGTCGATCCCGCGCCTCCTTCGTCAGCGTCCTCGGAGAACTGCTCATCACGGCCGGCGTCCTGGTGCTGCTCTTCATCGGGTGGCAGCAGTGGTTCAACGACCTCGTCGTCGCCGACGCCCACAAGGGCGAGGCGGCACGGCTGAGCGAGCAGTTCGACCAGGCGGCGACTGCAGCGCCCGAGCCGTCGCCCGACGGCTCGTACGGTGAGCCGCCCGTGGGGGCGGCGCCCGGCGAGGCCGAGGAGTTCGCCAACTTCTACGTCCCACGGTTCGGCGCCGACTACGCGGTCCCGATCGCCGGGGGGACGAGCACCGTGCGAACACTCAACAAGATCGGCATCGGCCACTACGACGAGACGCAGATGCCCGGCCAGGTCGGCAACTTCGGCATCGCCGCCCACCGGACCACCTACGGGGCGCCGTTCAACGAGATCGCCGACCTGCAAGAGGGCGACAAGATGTACGTCCAGACCCAGGACGGCTGGTTCACGTACTTGTTCCGCAACCTGCAGTACGTCCAGGCCACGCAGGTCTCGGTGCTGCAGCAGGTGCCCGACGCTCCCGACGTGTCGGCGACCTCGGGCGACCGCCTGATCACCCTGACGAGCTGCAATCCGATGTTCACCGCCCAAGAACGCATCGTCGCCTACGGTGTGTTCGACTCGTGGCAGCCGCTGTCGGCCGGCGCACCCGCCGAGCTCGCCGCTGCCGGAATCGGAGGCTGACCGTGTACGCCGCCCTCTGGCGCATCCTGCCCGGACCCTGGTGGGTCAGGCTCGTGCTCGTGCTCGTCCTGATCGCCGCCGTGCTGTTCGCCCTCGTCGAGTGGGTCTTCCCCTACGTCAACGAACTCCTGCCCACCCCCGACGTCACCGTGGAGCAACCATGACGCGCATCCTCGTCCTCGACAACTACGACAGCTTTGTCTACACGCTGAACGGGTACCTCCAGCAGTTGGGTGCCGAGACGGACGTCGTCCGCAACGACGCGTTCGACGCGGCCGACACCGCCGACCGCATCGCCGAGTACGACGCCGTGCTGCTGTCGCCCGGCCCGGGGACCCCCGCTGCCGCCGGCGTCTCCATCGACGTCGTGCACGCCGCGCTGGCGGCCGACAAGCCGCTGCTGGGCGTCTGCCTCGGGCACCAGGCCATCGCCGAGGCGCTGGGGGCCACCGTGACGCACGCCGACGAACTGATGCACGGCAAGACGTCGAAGGTCGAACACGACGACAGCGCGTTCTACGACGGGGTCCCGCAGCCGTTCACCGCGACGCGGTACCACTCGCTCGCCGTGGTGGACGAGACGGTGCCCGAGACGCTCGAGGTGACCTCGCGCACCACGGGCGGCGTCATCATGGGCCTGCAGCACCGTTCCGCGCCGGTCTACGGCGTGCAGTTCCACCCCGAGTCGGTGCTGACCCAGGGCGGTTACCAGATGATCGGCAACTGGTTGTCGGTCGCCGGTTTGCCGGGGGCAGCCGTGACGGCCCGGGGGCTCGACCCGCTCGTCGACCTGGGCTGAACGTCCGAGCCCGTCGTCCGGACGTCGAAGTCCGAGCGTCGTGCTCTCGGCGTCTCGCTCCGAGCGGCGAACTGGCTTCGTCGGACCTCGGCGTCGCTCCGTGGCTTCTGCGAGGGCTCAGCCGGTGCAGATGCGCAGGGTGACCGCCGAGCCCTGAGCCACGTCGCCGGGCGGGACGCTCATGCCCGACACCGTCTCACCGGTGCAGCCGGGGTCGGCCTGCGGGGTGACCGCCAGACCGAGCTGGTCGCGCAGGGTCGTGATGGCTTCTTCCGACGGCTGGCGGGTGACGTCGGGAAGCTGCACGAGACCGTTGGACACCACGATGTCGACACCCGAGCCGAGGGCGACCTGCGCAGCCGCTGCCGGATCGGACGAGAGGACGGACCCCTCGGCAACGGTGGGCGAGTAGTCGGAGCTCTGCTGGCCCCGTTCGAGACCAGCATCGGTGATGGCCTGCCAAGCGGCGTCGACGGTCTGACCGGTGACCGACGGCATGGCGACGAGTTGGGGCCCCGACGAGACGGTCACCGTGACGGCGAATTCTTTCGGGACGGACGTGCCGGGCTCCGGATCGGTCGACACGATGTCGCCGGCGTCGATCGTCGGGCTGGTGGCGTCGGCACGGACGACCGTCAGGCCCAGGTCGTCGAGGCGGGCGGATCCGGTCTCGAAGCTGACCCCGACGAGGTCGGGGATGCGGGACGACTGGGCGTTGTCGACGGTGGGAGGCGTCAGGTTGACCACCCAGAAGACGACGGCGACGATGACGACGGCCACGAGCACGATGCCCGCCCAGATCCAGGCGACGGGCGGCCGGGTCTGCGTTCGTTGGGGCCGTCCGGTGTCGTCCGACTGCAGCTCTTTCAGCGCGGCCTCGCTGCCCGCATTCGCGTGCGGGTTGACGCCGAAGAGCGTGGAGCCGGCGTCGACAGCGTGCGGCCGGCGGGCCGGAGCACGACCGGCGCCCGCGGCTTCGAGGTCGTCGCGGAACTCGGCGGCGCTCTGGAAGCGGTCGAAGCGGTCTTTGGTGAGCGCGTGCAGGACGACGGCGTCGAGCGCCGGACTGACCTGTCGCTCGAGCGTGCTCGGGGGGACGGGAGGCTCGCTGACGTGACGGTAGGCGACCGCGACGGCGCTGTCGCCGGTGAAGGGCGGCTTGCCCGTGAGCAACTCGAAGAGCATGACGCCGGTCGAGTAGAGGTCGGTGCGGGCGTCGACGGTCTCGCCGCGCGCCTGCTCGGGGCTGAAGTACTGCGCGGTGCCGAGGATGGCCGTCGTCTGCGCGACGGTGGCCGCCGAGTCGCTGATGGCGCGGGCGATGCCGAAGTCCATCACCTTGACCTGGCCCGAGTTGGTCAACATGACGTTGCCGGGCTTGATGTCGCGGTGGACCACGCCCGCCCGGTGCGAGTACTCGAGGGCCGTCAGCACGCCCGAGGTGACCCGCACGGCCTCGTCGGGGTCGAGTGGGCCTTCGGCGACGATGTCCTTGAGCAGACGCCCCTCGACGTACTCCATGACGATGAAGGGGACGACCACGTCGAGCCCGCGGCGGTCGCGGACGACCTCTTCGCCGGCGTCGAAGACCCGGACGATGGTCGGGTGGGCCATGCGGGCGGCGGCCTGGGCCTCTTGGCGGAACCTCGACCGGAAGGCCGGATCGGTCGCGAGGCTGGGCTTCATCAGCTTGACGGCGATCTTGCGGCCGAGTCGGGCGTCGGTGCCGACGTGGACGTCGGCCATGCCACCGCGGCCGATCAGGTCACCGATCTGGTACCGGTTGGCGAGGAGATGGATGCTCTCTCTCACACCTTCAGCCACGCCTGTTCTCCCAACGACCCACCCCTGTCTGGCGACACGGTCGGAGCCAGTGTACCGGGGCGGTAGCCCCCGGACTGGGTACGGACCTAGGCCGAAGGGATGATTGTCAGGGCTTCGTGACCCCGGTCGTCTGCACGACCGGGGTCACGATCGGACCTACTGAGGGTCGGTGCCCTCCGAGGGGCTCGGGGCCGGTGACGTGGCCGGGGCCGTCACCGTGATGGTGACTCCCGGCGACGGCTCGGACGCGATCTGACCGCAGTTGGCCACGTAGCTGACCGTGAGGTTGCCGGCAGCCGAGGCGGTCACCGTGAGGGACGTCGCGTTGGCACCGAGGCCCCCGGCCGACTGACCCGAGGTGTCGGTCCCGCCGGTGATCGTGTACGAGTAGCCCGTCAGCGAGTAACCGGTCGGGCACCCCGTGTAGGCGGGCCAGTTGATGGTGGCGGTGTCGCCGGCCTCGATCTGGCCCGGGGTGGCGGTGGGCGTCGAGGGCTGGGCAGGGGTCGGGGCCGCGCGGTAGATGTAGATCGTCACCGACGAGCCCTTCTCGAGGGCACCCGTCGGGTCGATGCTGGCGACGGTGCCGACCTGGTCGGGACTCGGGGCGCTCGACCCGGCGTCGGCCGAGTCGACCTGCAGGCCGAGTTCTTCGAGGGATGCGCGGGCGGCGGCCTCGGTCAGTCCCACGTAGTCGCCCGAGGACACCGTCACGGACGTCGGGGTCGGGGTGGGCGTCGGAGTCGTCCGGGTCGGCGTCGGCGTGCTGCTCGAGGTCGTCGGCGCGGGCGCGGGATCGTCGGTGTTGCCGATCGCGAAGACGATGCCGACGACGAGGGCGATGACGGCCAGGACGGCGAGGACGATCAGCGGCCAGAACCACGGACTGCGCTTCTTCTCGTCGGGTTCGTCGTCGCCGTCGCGCAGGGCGTCGGGATCAGCCGAACCGGCCACGTAGCCCGCGGCAGCACCGCCGGCGGCGCTCTGGGCACGGGTGGCCATCGGATCGAACAGTTGCGTCGTGGCGTCCTGGGCGTTGAAGGCCTGGGTCGCCGTGCCGGCGGGCGTGGCGGCGACGGCGCCGATCGCCGGGACGGCGACGGTCGCGGCGGCCACGTCGCCGCGGCGGAGGGCCCGAGCGGCCTGGGCGAGGGCCGATGCCGTCGCCGGCCGTTCGCCCGGCTTCTTGGCGATGCAGGACAGGACTAGACGACGAACGGGTTCGGAGACCGTCGACGGGAGGTCGGGCGGCTGTTCGTTGATCTGTGCCATCGCGATGGCGACCTGGGACTCGCCCGTGAACGGTCGACGACCGGCCAGGGCCTCGTAGGCGACGATGCCGAGCGAGTAGATGTCGGTGCTGGGGGACGCCGGGTGGCCGCTCGCCTGCTCGGGCGAGAGGTACTGCACGGTGCCCATGACCTGGCCCGTGGCCGTCAGCGGAACCTGGTCGGCGATGCGTGCGATGCCGAAGTCGGTGATCTTCACCCGGCCGTCCGGGGTGACGAGCAGGTTGCCGGGCTTGATGTCGCGGTGCACGAGACCTGCGGCGTGGGCGGCCTGGAGGGCCGAGGCGGTCTGCGCGACGATGTCGAGGACCTTGTCGGTCGGCAGGACGCGGTCGCGCTCGAGGACCGTCGACATGGCCTCGCCGGGGACGAGCTCCATCACCAGGTAGGCGCTGCCCTCTTCTTCGCCGTAGTCGAAGACGTTCGCGATGCCCTCGTGGTTGACCAGGGCCGCGTGACGGGCCTCGGCGCGGAAGCGCTCGAGGAATCCGGGATCGCCCAGGTACTCGTCCTTGAGGATCTTGATGGCGACCGTGCGGCCGATGACGAGGTCGGTGGCTTCCCAGACCTCGCCCATGCCGCCGATGGCGACTCGGGTCGACAGCTGGTAACGCCCACCGAAGGTGACTCCGCCGGATGGTCTCATTTGTTCAGCACCGCCTCTAGTACTTTCTTCGCGATCGGTGACGCGACACTGTTGCCGAATGCGGACTGGCCCTGTCCGCCGCCGTTCTCGACGACGACCGCGACCGCGACCTCGGGGTCAGCAGCAGGCGCGAACCCGGTGAACCAGAGGGTGTACGGCTCGCCGGGGCCGTTCTCGGCCGTTCCTGTCTTGCCGGCGACGTCGACGCCGTCAATTCTTGCATTGCTCGCCGCACCGTTCGCGACGTCCTGCACCATCATGTCGGTCATCGTGGCCGCAGTCTGGGAGCTGATGGGCTTGCCGTACTCCGAGGGCGAGAAATCCTCGACCGGGCTCAGGTCGGGGTTCAGGACGCTCTCGATCAGGGTCGGGTTCATCTCGGTGCCGCCGTTGGCGATGGCGGACGAGACCATGGCCATCTGCAGGGGCGTCACGCGGTCGGAGCCCTGCCCGAAGGACTGCAGCATGAGGGTGGCGTCGTTGATGGCCTGGCCCTTGGAGTCCTCGATGGGGAACTGGCTCGGCGTGACGGCCTGGGGGACGCCGATGGAGTCGTCGCCGAAGCCGAACTTCTCGGCCTGCTCTTGCAGGGCCTTCGCACCGAGGGCCTGGCCGAGTTGCGCCATGGGGATGTTGCACGACAGGCGGAGGGCGGTTGCGATGGTGGCCGTCTCGCCGCCGCCGCAGCTCCCGCCCTCGGCGTTGTTGATGTTCGTGCTGGTGCCGGGCAGCGTCAGGGTCGACGGGTTGGGGAAGGCGCTGTCGGGCGTGTAGTCGCCGCTCTCGAGCGCAGCCGCCGTCGTGATCAGCTTGAAGGTCGACCCCGGTGCGTACAGGTCGCCCTGGATCGCCCGGTTCTGCAGCGGAGCCGAGGGGTCGGCGATCAGCGAGTCGTAGGCGTCGGTGACGGTCTGACGGTCGTGGCTGGCGAGCGGGTTGGGGTCGTAGCTGGGCTTCGAGACCATCGCGAGGATCTTGCCGGTCTTCGGGTCCATCGCGACGACCGAGCCCGAGTTCGAGCCGAGGGCGTCGTAGGCCGCCTGCTGGACGGTGGGGTCGAGGGTGAGGTTGACCGTGGCCCCCTCGGGGTCCTGACCCGTGAGCAGCGAGTTGACCTGGTCGAAGAACTGCGAGTTCGCGTTGCCCGTGAGGTACCGGTTCATGGCGTCCTCGATGCCTCGGGATCCCTGACCCAACGTGTAGTAGCCGGCGACGGGTGCGTAGAGGTCGGGCTGCGAGTAGGTGCGCTGGAACTCGTACTGGTCGTCGACGGGGGTCGACTGCGCGATCGCCTGGCCGCCGACCAGGATGGGACCGCGCTGCGCCGAGTAGCTGGCGAGCAGGGCCCGCGAGTTGCGGGCGTCGGCGTTCAGCGCGTCGGCCTGGAACGCCGTGATGTAGGTCGTCGAGAGGAAGAGCGCGACGAACATGGCGAGCACCACGTAGCTCACGCGTCGGAGTTCTTTGTTCATCAGCCGATCACCAGCCTCGGTTGGTTGCGCACGGAGTCGGACAGTCGCAGCAGCAGGGCCACGATGATCCAGTTGGCCACGAGCGACGAGCCGCCCGCGGCGAGGAAGGGAGCGGTGAGGCCCGTGAGCGGGATCACCCTCGTCACGCCACCCATGACCACGAAGACCTGCAGGGCCACGACGAAGGCGACGCCGACCCCGAGCATGCGACCGAAGTCGTCCTGACCCACGAAGCCGATGCGGAACCCGCGGGAGACGAGCAGGAGGTAGAGCGCCAGGATGGCGAAGAGCCCGGTGAGGCCGAGTTCTTCGCCGAGCGACGCGAAGATGTAGTCGCTCTCGGCGAGCGGGGTGGTCTGCGGACGGCCCTGACCGAGCCCCGTGCCGATCAGTCCGCCGTTCGCCAAGCCGAACAGACCCTGCACGAGCTGGAAGGACCCGCCGACGGCGTCGTACTCGGACTGGGCGAAGGGATTGAGCCAGGCGGCGAAACGGCCCTGCACGTACCCCAGGAAGGTGCTGGCGATCAGGGCCCCTCCGAGGAAGAGGCCGACGCCGAGCACGATCCAGCTCGCGCGCCCCGTGCCCACGTAGATCATGACGAGGAACAGCCCGAAGTAGAGCAACGAGGTGCCGAGGTCGCGCTGGAAGATCAGGACGCCCATGGCGACGAGCCAGACGATGAGGATCGGCCCGAGGTCGCGTGGTCGCGGGAACCGCATGCCCAGGATCTTCGGCCCCATGAGCGAGAGGTTGTCGCGGGCGGTAACGAGGTAGCCGGCGAAGAAGATGGCCAGCGTGATCTTGGCGATCTCGCCCGGCTGGAACGAGAACGGTCCGATGTCGATCCACACGCGGGCGTTCAGCCCCTCGCGGCCGATGCCCGGCAGGAGGGGCAGCAGCAGCAGCACGATCGACACGAACATCGCGATGTAGCGGTACCGCGAGAGCACCCGGTAGTTGCGGATCACGAGCAGCACGGCGAGGGCGATCACCATCGCGAGGACGGTCCAGACCATCTGCTTGATGCCCAGCGCGCCCCAGCCCTCACGCCCCTCGGCCAGGTCGAGGCGGTAGATCATCGCGATGCCGATGCCGTTCAGGGTGACGGCGATCGGCATGACGAACGGGTCGGCCTCGCGGGCGACGACCCGCAGGACGACGTGGAAGATCAGGGCCAGGCCCAGCACCATCGAGCCGGCGATCAGCACGGTCGGGTCGACCTCGCCGGTCGCACCGAGCTGGACCAGCACCATCGCTCCGGCGGCGACGCCGCAGGCGATCAGCAGCATGAGCAGTTCAAGGTTGCGGAGGCGCGCGGGTTCGCGCAGGCGCAGCGAGATAGCCTGCGTCATGTTCGTGGGACGCGAGGCCTTCGCGGACGGCTTGCGCGCGCCTCCTACGCGACCGATGACCTCGGTCGCGTCACCACCGGGTGCGTCAGGGGTTGCTGGCATCGGCCAACCTCTCGACGATGGCCCTGGCGTCCGCGAGGGAACCGGCGTTGATGGTGTCCTCCACGGTGGTCTGCGTGTAGTTCGGCAGGTCGTCGACCTGGACGTCGGTGGTCTCGTAGACGCTCGAGAGGCCGATGGGCCCGAGGCTCTGTTGCACGCCCTTGTAGATGACGACCGTGCCCCGTTCTTCGCCCACGTAGTAGTGGTCTTGCGTCCACTGGTAGGTCAGCACGAGCCCGGCGACGAGCGCGGCGATCGCCACGACGAGGGCGGTCAGCCAGGTGATGCGGCGACGGCGACGGCGACGTTTGTCTTCGGCGATGAGCTCGGCGAGGTACTCGTCGCTCTCGGGCTCGAAGTGGCTGTCTTCCGGCGTCGTGGCGACCTTGAGCGGGTGCAGCAGGATCGTCGGCAGGCGGAGCTGCTTGCGCCCGGCGTCGCTGTCGAAGCTGAGGGGTGCGGCGGCCGACCCGACCGTGACGGGTTCGTCGAGTGCCGAGTCGCCCGACTCGTCGACGTCGACGATGACGACGGTCACGTTGTCGGGGGCGCCGTGGTCGAGGGTCTCTTTCACGAGGCGCCGGGCCGTCTGCTCGGCGTCGAGGCCCATGGCCATGGCCTTCTTGATGCGCTCCTCGGCGAGGTAGCTGCTGAGGCCGTCCGAGCAGATCAGCCAGCGGTCGCCGGGCTGCGTGCCGAGGGTCGCCGTGTCGATCTCGGGTGCCGCGTCGACGTCGCCGAGCACGCGCATCAGCACGCTGCGTCGCGGGTGCACCGCCGCTTCTTCTGGCGTGATGCGACCGCTGTCGACCAGGCGCTGCACGAAGGTGTGGTCGGCGGTGATCTGGCTGAGCTCGCCCTCGCGGAACAGGTAGATGCGTGAGTCGCCGATGTGGGCGATCGCCATGCTGTCACCGACGCGCAGCATGGCGCTGACGGTGGTGCCCATGCCGGTGAGCTCTTGGTGTTCGAAGACGGTCTCGGCCAGCAACTGGTTCGCGGCGATCAACGACGACTGCAGCGCGAACTCGGCGTCACCCGGCGAGGTGTAGACGCGGTCGGTCTCGCGGATCCGTCGGATCGCGATGGCCGAGGCGACGTCGCCGCCCGCGTGCCCGCCCATGCCGTCGGCGACGACGAAGAGCTGCGTGCCGGCGTAGCCGCTGTCTTGGTTGTTGGACCGGATCTTGCCCACGTTGGACAGAGCGGCACTCTTGGCGTGCGTCGTCATGAGGGCCTACCGCCGGAGCTCGAAGCTCGTCTGCCCGATCGTCACGGTCGCGCCCGTGGGCACGGGGGTGGGGACCGACACGCGCTCACCGGCGAGGAACGTGCCGTTGGTGGAGTCGAGGTCTTGCACGACCCAGCGGCCGTTCCAGAGCATGAGGCGCGCGTGGTGGGTCGAGGTGTAGTCGTCGCGGATCACGAGGTTGCTCTCTTGGGACCGCCCGATGGTGAGCGGCCCGTCGCCGAGGGGCATCTCGAGGCCGGCCTTGGCGCCCTTGGTGATGACCAGGCGCGTGGCGCGCCCGTCACCCTGAGGCGTCGGTGCCGGCGCGGCGGGCGCGGGACGCGGGGCGGGGGCAGGAGGCGCGGTGGCGGTCGCGCTCGCCTTGCCGGGTGTGGCGTCGGCGGGCATCTTGCGCGCCCGCTGCCCGAAGAGGTCGCTCCGCAGCGCGAACACGATCACGAAGACGAACAGCCACAGGACGGCCAGGAAGCCGAAGTGGAGCACCAGCAGGGTGAGGGCTGAGGTCATCGTCGGCCACCCGTGGAGTCGGGCCCGTCGAAGGGGTCGGGCGTCGATGACTGGGGGAGCACGCGGAACACGATACGCGTACGACCGATCTGGATCACCGAATCGGGCTGCAGCGGCGCCTTGGTGAGGGGGTTGCCGTTGAGCTTCGAGCCGTTCGTCGAGCCGAGGTCGCGGACCTGGGCACGTGACCCGTCCCACAGGATCTCGACGTGCTGACGGGAGGTACCGGTGTCTTGAACGGTGATGTCGGCGTCGCTGCCGCGGCCGATGATGGTGCGGGCACCGCTGAGCTCACGGCGCTTGCCGTCGATCTCGACGAACGGCTTCCACTGCACCTCGCCGCGCAGGTTGCGCGAGTCGACCGACATGATGCCGACGCTCAGCGAGTCGTCCTCGCGGAGGCGGATGCCGAGGGGCCCGGCGAACTGGTACCCCTGGGCGGTGGCGTGCCGCTGGGTGAGCTGCGTGAGCTCGTCGATCAGGGCCGGACCGATGCCGGACATCTTCTCGTAGTCGATGGGGGCGAGGCGCACCTGGAGCTCGTTGGGCACGAGGATGCGGTCACGCGAGACCACCGCGGCCTTGGTGTCGAGCTCACGGCGCAGCGCGTTCGTGATCTCGAGTGGTTGCACGCCCGAACGGAACGTCTTGGCGAAGGCGCCGTTGACGGCGCGCTCCAGCCCGCGTTCGAAGTTGTCGAGCAGTCCCATGGGTCTCCAGGTTCGGGGTCTCTGGTCGCCCGATCTTAGCCCGAACGAGTGAAAGGGACTCACCGGTGCTCTTTCGGGCGTCCCACGCATGCTAAAGTCTACGAGTTCGCGCGAGTGGCGGAATTGGCAGACGCGCTGGCTTCAGGTGCCAGTGCTCGAAAGGGCGTGGGGGTTCAAGTCCCCCCTCGCGCACGAACGTGAAGGCTCACCTCCGGGTGGGCCTTCTCTCTTTCCCGGCTCTGGTCCCACCCGTCGCCGTCGGCCCGTGCAGTGGTTGTCTGGTGCGATGAGCCAGCAGGGCGCGGTCGTGTTCGAGTTCGACGAGGTGCTCTTCGACGAGTTCCCGAAGGCCCCGTGGGTGCCCCGCAACCAGCGCATCGTCGTCGACTCCGACCGCCGCGTCGTGGGTCGCCGCGACGGCATCGTCGTCAGCGTCACCGACCTGCCCCCGGTGTACGCGCATGCCGACATCGGGCCGAGGATCAGCAGCATGCAGTCCTTCGTCACCGTCGGCGACCACGTCTCATGGATCGTCCGGACCGTCGAGGGTACGCGGTTCACCTCGTCCGCCGACGGCCTCGACGAGGAGGCGCGGCTCGAGATCGCGAGGGACGCCACCCTGCACGGGTTCCTCGACGACCTCGAGTGCATGGTCATCACCGACCTGTCGGAGATGCGATTCGGACAGGACCGCGAACTGACGCGCTGCCGTCTCGAGGTGACCCGCGCCTCCGTGGGGTCCGGTCGCCTGGGCGCTCGTCGTCGAGGGCACGGGGCACCGGATCGAGTCGGACACGGTCGAGGCCGCGGAGTTCGTCGGCCGGCAGCTCAACGACATCGCGATCGACGGCGACCCGCTCGCCCTCGAGGCCGTGCTGCCGCTGTGAGGCGTCTCGGCCCGATCAGCCCGTGAGGCCGGTCACGGAGAGCCTCCGGCCGATCGTGAGGCGATGACGGCGGCGAGCCAGCCAGGGATCGCCTCGGCGGGCCGTGGGTACGACTCGAGATCGTCGAGGTAGGCCTGGTCGTCGATCCAGGTGTGAGGAGCGCGGTGGTCGAAGTCGAACGAGGTGCCGAGCTTGCCGGCGGCGGTGACCCGGAAGCGGGCGCTGAACCACGATCCGACGTCGGCTCGGTACATGAGCCGTCGGAGGTCGGAGGCGGCGGCGCCCGCCTCGTCCGTGTCGGGAGTGGACGACTCGTGGCCGGCTTCGTCGAAGAAACCCACGGATGCCACCCGGACGCCTCCGACCTCGGAGAAGTCGAACTCCGCCCGGACGGAGCCTCGAGGCATCATGCGGTGGACGGCGAGACCCACCCGACGGAGGGCATCACGTTCGGTCGGCACGCGGCCACCGCCGTCGTCGTGTTCGCTCATCGCTCGGCCCCGCCGCCACCGTCGGCTCGGCCGGCCAGGTCGTGGCGGGTCGGGGCGCCGGCGAGGATGGCGGCGAGCCAGTCGGGGGTGTTCTCGGGGGTGCGGGGGAACTCGTCGAAGTCGGCTCGGTAGGCCTCGGCGGCGAAGTGGCCCAGCTCGGGTTCGTTGTCGTAGTCGTACGACGCGCTCATCTTGCCGGTCGCCGTGACCGTGAACACCGCGGTGAACCAGGTACCCGAACCGGGTCGGTACATCGCCTTCCGGAGGTCGCGTGCCGCCCGGAAGGTCGTCTCGTCGGGCAGCGCGTGGTCCTCGCTCCCGTCGATGCGGGGCAGGACCGTCTCACCGGCCATGACGCCCCCAGCGATGCTGGTCCTCATGACGATCCGGTCGAAGCCGGTCGGGAGCAGGCCGTACAGCTGCCGGCCGATGTCTCGGAGGATCGTGCGCTCGGCCTCGATGCCGGTCGTCGGTGGGCCGTCGGACATGCGTGTATCCCTTCGGTCATCGATCACTTGCGGTCGTGGCGGGTCGGGGCGCCGGCGAGGATGGCAGCCAGCCAATGCGGGGTGTTCTCGGGGGTGCGGGGAAATCGAGCCAGATCGGCCCTGTAGGCATCCGCGGAGAAGTGGCCCAACTCGGGCTCGTGGTCGTAGTCGTACGACGCGCTCATCTTGCCGGCCGCCGTGACCGTGAACACCGCGGTGAACCAGGTCCTCGCATCTCGACGGTGCATGGCGCCGCGGAGGACTTCGGCCGCCTCGAACGCATCGACAGGCCCGATGATCGATTCGAGCGAACCGTCGAGTCGATGGACACGGGTCCGGCCGGCGAGGACGCCGCCCGCCACGCTGACCTGCATCTCGACACGATCGTGTTCTGAGTTCAGAGTCGGATACAGCAGACGACCGATGGCGCGCAGTTGGACGCGTTCGGCTTCGAGTCCCGCCGGCTGCCCGTCACGTGAAGCAGAGCGGCTCTCCTCAGCGCCGGTCATCGTGTCCGAGGCGAACGAGGTCGTGGCGGGTCGGGGCACCGGCGAGGATGGCGGCGAGCCAGTCGGGGGTGTTCTCGGGGGTGCGGGGGAACTCATCGAAGTCGGCTCGGTAGGCCTCGGCGGCGAAGTGGCCCAGTTCGGGTTCGTTGTCGTAGTCGAATCGCGTGCGGAGCTTCCCTTCCGCCGTGACCGTGAACCAGGCGGTGAACCATGTTCCGGCCCCCGGCCTGTACATGGCCTCTCTGAGTTCACGAGCACGGAGGGTGGAGTCCCTCGTGCCCATGATGGAGTCGTCCGTCCCGTCCGGGCGGTAGAGGCGCTTCTTTCCGGAGGAGACACCACCGACGATGCTGATCTCGGCCTCGATGCGATCGAAGCCCGCTGCGATCTCGCCGTGAAGAGCCAGACCGACCCCTCTCAGCGCAGAGCGCCCTTGCTCGAGTCCGGGTGGGTTCTCATGTCGTGTCATGACTCGGGTTCTCCCTTCGGCTCATGTGTGCCACCCCTGCCGACGAGGTCGTGGCGGGTCGGGGCACCGGCGAGGATGGCGGCCAGCCAGTCGGGGGTGTTCTTCGGCGTGCGGGGGAACTCGTCGAAGTCGGCGCGGTACGCCTCGGCGGCGAAAGACCCGAGCTCGGGCTCGTGGTCGTAGTCGTACCTCGCACTGAGCTTCCCCCCGGCGGTGACGGTGAACACGCCCGTGAACCACGTCCCGGCTTCGGGTTTGCTCATGACCCTCCGGAGATCGCGGGCCGCCCGGAAGACGCCACGACCGGACGAGAGAGAGGTCGAGCTGCCGTTTGCGGCATGCAGCTCGATCGTGCCGGCTGTCACTCCGCCGACCACGCTGATCCGGGCGATCACTCGATCGTGGTCGCGCGGGATGACGGCATGGAGCGCTTTGCCGAGGATGCGGAGTGCGTCCCTCTCGGCAGGCATGCCGTGGGGCTCCGAGTCGTGAGCGGACGGCACGGGCCCGAGTACTCCTGAGTCCGCCAGTTCTCTCGAGGTCGTGAGGCATGCCTCGAGGTAGGCATCGGGCGATGTGCCGCCTCCGACGAGGATCAGGGTCCCGCCCGTCGTCGACTGCGCGGTCGCGACCGACAGCCCCACCTCACGTGCAAGTGGATGCGAGCATGCGGCGTCTGTGCCGCTGGCGTGAGTCACGGCAGTGGGCCCGCGACGGAGGAGATCAGGAGGACGTGCTCGCGCATGTCGACGACCTCGAGGGACGCAGCAGATCGTCGGCCTCCGAGGGCGAGCAGCGGGCTGAAACCGAAGCATTCGTCGGAGCGGGGCACCCCGAGACGCTCCCGCGCCTCCGGGAAGGGGCTCCAGTCGAAGTAGTCGGGGTCGGCCAGGAACGACTCGTAGCCGAGGATGACGAGGAGCGTCGAGAGCCTGTTGGCGATGATCCGGCTCGTGCCCCGTCGAAATTCGAGGAGGTGCGCTCGGCCGTCGAGCCAGACGACCAGGTCTCCGAGGGCGGACGACATCAGGGGCGTGGCCGCCGCGAATCGAGGTGCGACCTCGGCGAGGACGTCCTGCCACGCGGTGGGGTCGACGATGCGCAGGTACCCGTCAGCCGTCGCGCCCAGCCCGTGGTCACGCCACAGGGCCACGACGTCGTCGGGAAGACGCTCGACAGCGGCGTCGAGGCTGGCGGAGGACAGTGGAGGCCCTGGCATCAACGGCTGCGTCACGTGACTCCAGCCCTGTTGCGCGAGTCCATGTCTCGACTCTCAGACGGGACCCTCGTCACGGCCGACGAGGTCGTGCCGGGTGGGCGCACCCGCGAGGATCGCGGCGAGCCACTCGGGCGTGTTCTCGGCAGTCCGGGGAAAATCCTCGAAGTCGGCACGATATTCCTCGGCACCGAAGTGACCTAGTTCGGGTTCGTTGTCGTAGTCGTACTGTGCGCTGAGTTTTCCGGCGGCCGTCACGGTGAAGACGGCGGTGAACCACGTGCCTGCCC
Organism: Frigoribacterium sp. CFBP 13605; assembly: GCF_014839405.1. Taxonomy (NCBI): domain Bacteria; kingdom Bacillati; phylum Actinomycetota; class Actinomycetes; order Micrococcales; family Microbacteriaceae; genus Frigoribacterium; species Frigoribacterium sp. CFBP 13605. The sequence goes on from NZ_JACYNS010000004.1 coordinate 94,748, forward strand.
CTGGCTTGTACATCAGGCGCCTCAGTCGACGAGCCGCTTCGAACGTGCGTCGCGCGGGAGCAGCCGACTCCTGGGAGCCGTCGGCTGCGAAGAGCAACGTCTCGCCGGCCATCACACCCCGAGCCATGCTTGTCTGCATGCGGATGCGGTCGGAACCCGAAGGAATCAGTGCAAGGAGCTGCGAACCCAGTTCTCTCAGTGCATCACGTTCTGCTTCGAGACCCGACTTCACCTTGTCGTCACCGGACATTGTCGTAGAACTCCTGTCGTAGCGGTTGACCGTGAGCCTGGATCTTGACTTGGACACCGGTCGGGACTGTGTTCGTGCCCTCGTACTCCGGAAGCACTTTGAGGTCGGCGGCGCCTCCGTCGGACGCGGTCAGGGCTTGCCGGAGTTCGCGTTCGAGGTTACCGAAGGAGTGGCCCCGGCCGCGATTGACCTCTCGGAGCATCGGCACGATGTTGATCTTCTCGCCGCCGCCGCCGAACATGTTGGCCAGGAGGTGGCCTCCCTCGTACCCGACACCGCCCTCCTTGCCGATGCGCTTCTGCACCGACTCGGACCGGTCGGCATCGCCGAGTTGGAGGTCGTCGAACTCGGCGAGCACCGTGCGGCTGGCGTGGTCCGTGACGTAGACGTGCTTGCCACCGACGACGTAGGTCGTGTCCGCGGCGGGCTGCATGAGGTCGTAGTTCAGGTTGCCCTTGCCGCCGTACTCGGTCTCGACGTGGACGATGCGACCTGTCGCGTCGGTCGAGAACACACCCCGGCCAGGCACCGTGTACGCCGTGTCCGGGGCGAGGACCTGACCGTGGGCGAACGGCTTCTCCTTCGTCGGCAGGTCGGAGCCCGAGACCGTCACGTGGTGCTCGACGGCCGGTGTGGCGTGCGGCGTCGGTTCGGTCGGGGTGGGCGTCCGGTCAGGGCCCGACAGGTCGAGCTCCCCGATGTCCGTGTCATGGCCGCCACCGGCTGACCGGTCAGGGGTTGCACCCGCGCCGTCGACGGGACCGTCGGCCCGACCGGGCTCGTCCGTCCCAGGGCCGTCCGCGTGACCTGCTTCGCTCGTCCCAGGGCCGTCGGCCCGACCTGCATCGCTCGATCCGGCACCGTCGGCCCGACCGGCATCGCCCGCTCCGCCTCCGTCGCCACGTTCGAGCAGCGTCGTGCCGCCCGACCCGGGGTCGGCGGCGCGGGCGGCACCGGCAGCGGGGTCGGAGCCGGTGCCACCACCCGCGTGGGCGGACGCGTCGGCGTGCGTGGGGGACGCGGCACGCGCCTCCTCGGCTGCTCGACCGAGGTCGCCGTAGTCGGCGAAGTCCTCGAGCTTCGACAGCGAGCCGAAGTCGACCTCCTCGCCCGCCTTGAGGGCGCCGGTCAGGCCCTCGAACTCGACGTCGGTCATGCGGTCGAGGGCTGCCATCGTGTCGGACAGACCGTCGAGGTCGTCGAGCTTCGACAGGCCGCCGGCGTGGTCGCCGAACTCGGCGACGAGGTCCTCGACCCGCGACAGGCCCTTCGGCAGGTGCGACGCGTCCTCCGCCACCTCGGCCAGCCGACCGGTGAGGGTCGCCGCCCGGGCCGCGCCCGACCCGACCTTGAGGCCCGCTCCGACCTGGCCCGCGCCTGGGATGAAGAACGAGGCGACGTTCGCCACCGCGAAGGTGCCGGCCGCGACCGGGTCCTCTTCCCACTGCTCGGGCGTGCCGACGATTCCGCCGACCATGCCGTCCATCGTCTGCTTGTAGTTGTCGCGCAGGCCGCGCAGCGACTCGGGGACGGCCGAGTCGGGCAGGTTCGCCAGCGCGGGCGCTGCCGGGAAGACCGCCGTGATGGCGAGGGCGCCGAGACCGGTCAGCATGCCGGTCCAGGCCTCGCCGGCGAACGACCAGTCGTGCTTCCAGCCGTTCGCGGCGTCGAAGCCGACGAGCGACACGGTGCCCTCGACGAAGCTGGTGCCGAACTCGACGAGTCCGTCGCCGACCGACTCCTGGCACGACCGCTCGCCCTTGCCCTGGGCACCCCACGGGTTGTCCTCGGCGACGTCGAGCTGCTCCCCGGTCACCGCCGTCTGGGGCGCGACGCACAGGTCGTCGCGCAGGGCGTTGACGGCGTTCTCGAACTCGACCCGGGCCGCGTCGATCTTCGCGATCTCGGCGTTGTACTGCGATTGCAGTTCGTTGTTGCGCTCGACCGACGGCGTGTGCTCGTTCCAGGGGATGGTGGTCTCGCCCTGACCTTCGGCCATGATCGGCACGCCACCGCTCATCTGACTGGCCTGGAAGAGCGGGTTGTCGGGGTCGTAGAAGTCGAGGGTGACGCCGCCGGAGACCGAGGCCCGGAAGGCGTTCGCCTCGGTGACCAGCTCCTTGATGCGTGCGACGGGTGCCGTGACCGCCTCGGCCAGCGTCTCGAGGAGGTCGGCCACCGTCGAGATCGTGCCGGCGACGGCCTCGGCATCGGTGCGCACCGGGTCCATCGAGGCGAACAGCTGTGGCCCCTCGGGCGCGGTGTACGACGCCGACAGTCCCGACCAGTCGGTCATCACTGCCTCGGCGTTCGTCGTCACCGCGGTGGCCGTCGACTTGTAGCTCGCCGCCGCCGACGCGATCGACTCCGGCACGATGTCGAGACCGAAGAACTCGGCCGGTTCGATCAGCGATCCCTTCGTGGCCATCAGCGGCCCCCCTCGAAGAAGCTGAGGTCGCCTGACTCGGCGGCCTGCACGGCGGCGGACTGCGTCTGCGCAGCCATCTCCTCGTCGCCGTTCACGTAGGCCAGCGTCGCGTCACCCGCCCCGGTCGCGCAGGCGAGGATGCGCGCGTTGATGCCCTGCACACGGTTCGTCTCGGACGAGATCAGGTCGACGACGGCCACGGCCGACGACACGAGGATGTCGCCGCCCACGCCGGCGTTCAGCTCGGCCTGGGCCGTCTCGACGCCGGTGAAGGTCGCCGCGAACGTCTCGGCCGAGCCCTGCACCTTGGTGAGGACGGCCACCACGCCGTCGGGTTCGATGCTCCACGAGCTCATCGGTCGTCTCCTGTCGTCACGAGGGTGCCCTGCACGTCGTCGGCCAGGCGCCGGGCCAGCGCCTGGGTGAGCGGCCCGTCGAAGGGGCCGTAGGCCTCGGTCCACCAGCGGTCGGTGGCCGGGCCGTCGGTGGTTCGGTCCGTGGGCCGGTCGGGGGACGCCGGGTCGGTGACCGGCAGTCCCAGGCCGCGCCGCGCCTCCAGGGCGTCCTCGAGCTGCGTGCTGCGCAGCACGGCCAAGACCAGGCCGTCCTCCGACGCGATCTGGATGCCGCCGCCCTGCCAGAGGCGCCCGGCACCGAGGCCGCCGTCGACGGCCGCGGCCGCGGTCACGACCTCGACGGCCGTCACGGGCTCGGCGGAGAGGATCACGAACTCACGGGGCACGGCGCACCGCCGGGGGGAGGAGGGCGTCGGCGACGACACCCGGGCCGATCGCGTCGAGGGCCGCCGCGAAGCGCTGCCACCGGGTCGCGTCGGCACCGAACGGCACGACGAGCGAGGGGGTGCGGGCGTTGCCGGTCGTGGTCCCGCCGTGTTCGGCGGCGAAGGAGGTCGCGTCGAGCCCCAGGCGCCGCACGGCCCGCGCGCCGACCACCGCGGCGAGGGGCTGTGGCGTCGTCGGCCGGTAGGGCGTGATGGTCGCGTCGGCCGCGCCCCGCAGGCTCCACGCCGTCGCCAGCAGCACCTGCTGCTTCTCGGACAGGCTGCGGAGAGCCGAGGAGGCGCGGGTCGCGTCGTCGACGCCGGTCGCCTCGGGCAGCGCGAACAGCAGCCGGGTCTCCTCGGTCAGGCCGGTCTCGCTGCGGGCGATGCGGATCGTGCCGGTCCAGACCGTGCCGTCGGGCGCGGAGCCGGCGACGTGCACCCGGGAGTCCCGCGGCATGCGGGCCCGGGCCAGGGCCGTGATGCGACCGCGGTCCCAGACGGTGGCGGGGGGTTCGGAGGTGCCCCACACGGTGGGCGCGACGCCCGCGACGGCGGTGACCAGCGCCTCCGTCGTCGTGCCGGTCAGGGCCTCGGCCCTCGCCGCGTGGTGCACGGCCACGGAGAACTGCAGCCACGGGCGCGTGGTCTCGACCGCCGGCTGGGGCAGGAGGGCGAACTCGTCGGCGGGCGCGGTCGCCCGCGCCGATCCGTCGACCGGGTCGCCGAGGGGATCGAGCAGGGCCTCGTCGTACGACGCCACCCGGGCACCGCCGATGGCGTGGCGCAGGTGGCCGTCGGCGTCCCGCACCAGCCAGGCCCCGGCGACGAGGCGCAGGGCCTGGTAGAGCGCCCAGCTGAGCCGGGCGTCGTCGTGGGTCACGACGACGACGCGGACGCCGGCGCGGGTCGCGTCGGTGAGCAGGGCCTGCCGCCCCGAGGTCAGGCCGACGACGGGGGCGGTGCTGATCGTCGCGATCCACCCCGGCCCGTTCGCGTCGGCGAGCGGGTGGGGCAGGGTCGTCGCCCGTGAGTCGCTCACGGGCCGTGCCTAGATGCCGTCGACGGCGGCCTTGGCCCGCTGCATGGCGGTCTGGGCCGACTCGTCGTTCGACGCGAGCGACTGGCGGAGCGTGTTGATGATCGTGCGCACCTCGGTGGCGACGCGGTTCCAGCGCTGCTCCTTGCCCGCGTACTCCTCGCTGGAGCCGTCGGCCTGGTAGTCCGCCATGGCGGTCTTGACGTCGGAGTCGCGCTGCGTGATGAGCGCCTCGAGGCGGCTGGCGACGGCGTTGAAGTTGTCCTGGGCGTTGCCGGAAGCTCCGAGGTCGAAGTCGCGGCGGTCGGTTGCGTTGGCCATGGTCGTTCCCCCTTATGCGCGCGATCCGCCGAAGCGGGCGCTCTCGAATCCGGCACCGGACTGGGCCGAGGTGGTCTCGTCGGCGATCTGCTGCTCACCCTCGACGAAGGCACGGTTCTGGCCCGTGATGCCGGTCAGCACCGACGACAGGGCGGCGTTGAGCTCGACGGAGATGCCGTCGACCTCGCCCTTGAAGCGGTCGAAGGCGGCGCGGCCGGCTCCGTTGAAGCGGCCTTCGAGCGGCGCGGCCGCGTCGGCGAGCTGGCGGACGAGCGCGCCGAGGTCGTCGCCGGCCCCGCTCGTCTTCTGGCTCAGTTGCGTGAGGGTCTCGCTCCCCATGGCGAACTTCATCATGTCGTTCTCCCCTTGCTTCGATCTGATGGCGACCCGTCACGGGTCGACTCATGAGGAAATCACGATTCCGTCTCGATCGCCACCCGTCTGCGGGGTACATGTCGGGGGACCGAGGCGGGGGACGGGTGGGTGACGGCCCCGGAACGGGTGTCTCACCGGGGGACGTGGGGTCGGCTAGCCTGGGGCCGATCGTGCGCTCCGGGGACGCGGGCGGTCGCTCCTCGTCGGTCTCGACGACCTGGTCCGGCACCCCGCAGGCGAGAGGCGGAACCGTGGGCGCACTGGTCGGCGCGCGAAGCTGCGGACGCTGCGGACAACCGCTCGGTGCGGGCGCGACCTGGTGCTTCTGGTGCGGTGTGCGGATCGTCTCGGCGGCGACCGGCAGCGCCATCGGCACCTACTCGGGACTGCTCGCGGGCGTGCAGACGGCGACCCCGTCGCGGCGTCGCGGTGCGGTCGCCATCGACTGGGGCGTGCCCCTCGTCCTGTTCGGCGTCCTCGTCGTCGGTGTGGCCACGGGCGCCTCGTCCGCCACGGCCGGCGCGGCGCTCGTCCCCGTGCCCGTCGAGATCGCGGTGGTGGTGGTCGCCCTGGTCTTCGTGCTGCTCGACGTGGTGCTCTACGTGCGCGGAGGGCGCTCGGTAGGCCGGTTGGTCCTGTCCCTGCGCACGGTGGACGACCTGACCGGTCGCCCGCCGGCCGTGCTGAGGGTCGACCGCCGCGGGCGCTTCAGCATCCGTCGTCAGGCGGTGACGGTCGACCTGCGGCGTGGCCGGGACCCCATGACGTCGTCGCCCCCGCTCGTGCAGAGGCCCGCTCTCCCCGTCGCGGCCTCCGCCCCGCTGCCGCTCCACCCGACCGACCCGCTCGACGCCGCGGGACGACCCGACGAGAACACCTTCGGGCGCACGGGCCAGGGCCGACCCACGACCACCGCGCCGTCGATCGTCCTCGAGCTCGACAGCGGCGAACGCCTCGACCTCGAGTCGACCCTGCTGATCGGCCGCGCCCCGGTCAACCGCGAGGGCGAGGAGCACCCGGTCTTCGCCTGGGCGGACCTCGCCCGCAGCCTCACCAAGACCCACGCCCTCTTCGCGTGGGAGGGGGCCGTGCTGTGGGTGACCGACCTCGGGTCGACGAACGGGTCCTCGCTCGTCGCGCCCGACGGGACGCGGCAGCCGCTCGTGGCGGGCCTGCGCGGGCCGGCCGCACCGGGATACGTCGTCGAGCTCGGCGAACGGACCCTCACCGTCCAACCGTCCGGGGTGGTGGACGCATGAGCGGGGACCGCGACGTCGTCCTGCTCGAGACCGTCAAGACGCACCGCGCCCGCCTGGTCTCGGCCCTCCTGTTCGGCGAACTCGACGAGCGTCGGCTCGTCAACGACAACGTCCGTCGGCTGATCGTCAGCCTGGTCATCGCTGCGGTCGCCTGCGCGGGCTGCGCCGGCACGTCCTTCGTGCTCTCCGTGCTGGCCGACCAGCGCGCGACCCAGTCGCAGACCACCGGAGGGTCAGGAGGCGCGGTGCCGGTCACCGGCTCGCCGTCGCCCTCTCCCGCGTCGACCGACGTCCCCGACCCCACCCCCACGACGGAGCCCCGATGACCGACTACACCCGGCTGACCATCGTCGGCACGGCGCGCAAGGCCGAGATGGTCGTGCCCGCCGACGAGCCGATCGGTGGTCTGATCCCGCGCCTCATGGAGCTCCTCGACGAGCGTCCCGGTGCCGTGTCGCGCCCGCTGACCCTCGTCCGCTCGACGGGGGAGCAGCTCGACACCTCTCTGTCGGTCGCCGAACAGCGCATCGTCGACGGCGAACTGCTCCGGCTGCTGCGCGAGGACGCCGCGCCCCCGCCGCCCGAGGTCGCGGACGTCACCGACGTGCTCGCCGAGTCGCTCGCCAGCCGACCGGGCCTGTGGACGCGACGGTCGCGCACGGCGACGGCGGCCGTCGCGATCGGACTGCTCTCGCTGGCGCTCTCGACGGTCGTGGCCAGGGCGTCCGACGTCGAGCCCGTCGGCACGCTCGCGATCGTCTACGGGTTCGCCGTCGTGGTGGCCCTCGTGTCCGGCCGGTTCGACGGCCGCTGGCTCTCCGTCGCCGCGACCTCGGTCGCCCTGGGGTGCGCGGCCCCCCTGGCGGTCGTGCTCGGGGCCGTCCCGGCCCTCGAGCTGCCGCCGGTCGACGTGGCGCTCGCCGTGATCGTGCTCGCCTGGGTCGCGCTGGCGCTCGGAGCGGGCGCCGGTCTCGGCTCCCGGTCGGCGTGGTGGGGCGGCGTCCTCGGCGTCGTGCTCGGGGCCGTGCCGATCGTGCTGCGGTCCCTCGGCGTCCAGGACGCGGGGGCCGTGGGCGTCGGCGCCGTGCTCGCCGTCGTCGTCTGCGGCCTGCTGCCCTGGTTCGCCATGAGCGCCTCCGGCCTGACCGGTCTCGACGACCAGGTGGTCGACGGACGTCGGGGTCGCCGTGACGAGGTGCTGCTGACGGTCGGCGACGCCTACCGCACCCTGACCTGGTCGACCTTCGCGGTGGCGGGGCCCGTGGCCGTCACGGCCGTCTCGTCCGTCGGGTCGGCCGATCTCTGGCAGGTCGGTCTCGGGGTCGCCGTGGTGCTCGTCGTCGCGGCCCGCACCCGGGCCCTGCCGATCGCCGCCCAGGGCTGGGTGCTCTGGGCCGCCGCCCTGATCGGCCTGCTCGGCGGTCTGCTCGTGCAGCCGCTCGCTCCCGGGTGGCTCGTGGTCGTCCTGTTCGCGGCCGGGGTCGTGGTCGCGGTCGTGGCCGGCGGCGTCGACCCGGTCGCCCACCAACGCGCCTCGCTGCGCCGCGTGGGCAACGCCGTCGAGGCCCTCGGCGTCGTGGCCCTGCTCCCCGTCCTGCTCGGGGTGTTCGGCGTCTACGCCGACCTGCTCGGGGCCTTCTCGTGAGCGCCTTCGACGCGTTCGTCCGGTCGGCGCCGCTGGCCCTGCTCGGCAGCGTGAGCGCCCGGGTGCACGAGGTGACGACGGTCGACGAGATCGTCCGGCGCCCGCTCCCGGTGTCGCGCCGCATCGGCTTCGTGCAGGCACGGGGCGGAGCCGGGGCGAGCTCGACCGCCGGCTACGTCGCCGCCCTGCTCGCCCGTCGCCGCCCCGGGCTCGTCCTCGGCGTGGACGCGTCGCGCGG